>NZ_BAAILO010000252.1:52294-110110 GCF_054589115.1 Cupriavidus sp. 8B
ATAAACAGGTAGGAGGCGCCCCACAGGGCGGCCAGCGACAGCAATAACGAAAGATCGGAGCGTTTCATTTCCTGGCACCTCATGGGGATGACAGGGGCAGGATAAGACGGCAAACTGGTACTAGAAAAGAACCAGAAACAAGGAAATTTATGGATCCAGAGTTCGCCTTCCCGATCCGCTTGCCGGCACCCGGCTCGCGCCATTTGCTGCGCTGCCTGCACGGCCAGCTCAAGGGGGCGATCCTGGACGGGCGCCTGCGCCCCGGCCTGCGCCTGCCTGCCACGCGCGCGCTGGCCCAGGCTTGCGGCGTGTCGCGCAACACGGTGGTGGCCGCCTACGACCTGCTGCTGAGCGAGGGCTATGTGGTGGCGCGCGATCGTGGCGGCACCTATGTGGCGGGGCTGCTGCCCGCGCGAGAGCCCGCCCCGCAGCATGGCGCGCCCGAGGCCGACCGCCGGCTGGCCGCGTTCTGGCGCGCGCCGCCCTTGCCGCCACGGGAAGCTTCGCCGATGGTGCCGCGCTTTGATTTTCGCGTGGGCGTGCCGGGCCTGTCGGCATTCCGGGCGGACCTGTGGGGGCGCCTGACGGCGCGCACCATGCGGGCGATGGCGCACGCCCCGGTGGCCTATGCCGATCCGCAGGGGCAGCCTGGGTTGCGCGAGGCCATTGCCAGCCACGTCTCGTTTGCACGCGCGGTCGCATGCCAGGCTGGCGACGTGGTGGTCACGGCGGGCGCGCAGCAGGCCTTCGACCTGCTGGCCCGCGTGCTGGTGACGCCAGGGCGCACCGTGGTGGCGGTGGAGGACCCGGGCTACCCGCCGGCCCGCGCCGCCTTTGCTGCCGCCGGCGCAAGGATCGTGCCGGTGCCGGTGGACGCGCAAGGGCTGGTGGTGGAACGGCTGCCCGCCGATGCGCGGGTGATCTACGTCACGCCATCGCACCAGTTCCCCCTCGGCCATGCCATGTCGGCGGCGCGGCGCGCGGCCTTGCTCGCCTTCGCGCAGGCGCACGGCGCGGTCATCGTCGAGGACGATTACGATGGCGAGTTCCGCCACGGCGAGCGCCCGCTCGACGCCTTGCAGACGCTCGACCGCGCCGAATCCGTGTGCTACGTCGGGACCTTCTCCAAAAGCCTGTTTCCGACGCTGCGGCTAGGCTTCGTGGTGGCCCCCCGCTGGGCGCGGCAGGCGCTTACGCTGGCCAAGCAATGCAGCGACTGGCATTGCGCTGCCACCGCGCAGGATACGCTCGCCGCCTTCATCGCCGAAGGGCACCTGGCGCGCCACGTGCGCAAGATGCGCCGGCTCTACGGCGCGCGCCGCCAGCTTCTGCTGGATACGCTGCGCGCGGATTTCAGCGGCCGGCTCGATCCGGTGCCCTGCGCCGCGGGCCTGCACCTGGCCGCGCTGTGCGTTGACCATGCCGATCCCGAGCCGCTGGCGCAGCGCGCGAGGGCGCAGGGCATTGGCGTCTGGACCACGCAGGAGTACTACCTCGGCCCGCCGGATCGCGCGGGCTTGCTGTTCGGCTTCGGCGCGATAGACGAGGCGGGCATCGCGGCGGGGCTGAAGGCGCTGCACAAGCTTTGGTGAACACCTAAGTCGTCAATGCTCGGCTCGCGAGCCTCTCACAGCGTGAGCATGACCAGCCCGATGGCGCTAACGCCGCAGTGATTGCGGCGTCTTCTTCGCTCGCGCTCCAAGGGCGCCGGACGCGGCGGCCTGCAGGATGCGACGGAAGGTGGGGCATTCCATGTGGCTCGGTGCGGGGCAGGCAGCGGCGTGCCGCAGGCCGTCGCGCATGGCGCTCAGTTTGCGGATCGTCTTGTCTAGCTCTTCTGCCTTGGCCGCGAGCATCTGCCGGTCGATGCGCGGCTGCCCCTGCGGCGCGAACATGAGCGCAATCTCATCGAGCGAGAAGCCGGCGGCGCGCCCCAGCGCGATCAGCGCCAGCCGTTCCAGCACGCCGGAATCGAACAGGCGGCGCAGCCCTCGCCTGCCGGTAGAGGCAATCAGCCCCTTTTCCTCATAGAACCGCAGCGTCGATGCGGGAACGCCGGATTGTTGCGCCACTTCGGCTATGTCTAGGCTTTTCACCCTCTTGACCTCAAGTCGACTTGAACTGGCACAGTGTAGCTTCCGCTCCCTGGGGGCAGCAAAGGAAAACGATCATGGATGTCACGCAACGGACCGAAAGCGAGCAGGCGGTGCTTTGGCGGGGCCGCTCTGGAAGCGCCTGGGTCGAGGCCCAGGCGCTGCTCGACCACATGTTCAAGCCGTTCGAAGACCTGCTTGTCGATGCGGTCCGCACCGGCTCCGGGCTACGGGTGCTCGACGTCGGCTGCGGTACGGGCAGCACGACGCTCGCCGTGGCGCGGCGGCTCGGCGCGACGGGCCTTTGCATCGGCGCCGACATCTCGGATCCTATGATCGCGGCCGCGCGGGCACGCGCAAAACGGGAAGACACCACGGCAAGCTTCCTCCACGCCGACGTGCAGAACCACGCTTTCGAGCGCGCGAGCTTCGACTTGATCATTTCGCGCTTCGGCGTCATGTTCTTCGACAACCCGGTCCTGGCCTTCGCGAACCTGCTGCGTGCCGCAAGGGACGAGGCCGAACTCCGGTGCATCGCCTGGCGCGGTGCCACGGAAAACCCGTTCATGACGGCGGCCGAGCGCGCCGCGGCACCGCTGCTGCCGAACCTTCCCGCGCGGCGGCCAGACGCGCCGGGGCAGTTCTCCTTCGCAGACCGGCATCGTGTTTCTTCCTTGCTGGAGGAAAGCGGCTGGGCCGAGATCGACATCCGGCCGATCGATGTCGACTGCACCCTGCCAGAGAAGGAGTTGCTCAGCTACCTCACGCGGCTCGGTCCCGTTGGCCTGGTCCTGCAAGAGGCGGACGAGCGCACGCGCACGCGAGTCAGCGAAGTTGTCCGTAGCGCCTTCGATCCCTACGTGCACGGCACCGAGGTTCGCTACACCGCTGCCTGCTGGATGGTCAGCGCCCGGGCGCCGTCTGCGGCGGCCGCGTCGAAGGAGGCAGCCCGTGTCTGATGCAGTGGACTTGGTGATGTGCGTGCTTCTGATCGGGGCGGGTGCGACCGCGGTGATGGATATCTGGGCCGCTGCCCGTAAGCGGCTGTTCGGCATTGCGTCATTGGACTATGCGCTGGTAGGCCGCTGGCTCGCCTATCTGGTGCGCGGGCGCTTTCGCCACGACCCCATTGGCGCTTCGCCGCCCGTACAGGGCGAACGCGTGACCGGCTGGATCGCCCACTATCTGATCGGTATTGCTTTCGCGGCCGTGCTGCTCGCTTTCCGGGGCCTGGACTGGGTCAGTCATCCGACGCTCGGCCCCGCACTGATCGTCGGCATCGGCAGCGTGGCGGCTCCCTTCTTTTTGATGCAGCCAGGCATGGGCGCCGGCGTCGCCGCCAGCCGCACTCCGCGTCCCGCCGCCGCGCGCTTTCATAGTCTTGTCACGCACGGGATATTCGGCCTGGGCCTTTACGGGGCCGGCTGGGTGACAAGCTGGTTGGCCACGTTTCAATGGCGGAGCTTCTGGTAGCGGCGCCAAGCGCGTTTTTTCCCCCAATCCTTACGCTCTCCCCCCAAAAGCGATTCAGCGGTTTATTCGCTCAATCCATCGAAACTATCCATTTACCTTATATTGCCGCGCTCCCTACACTTTGTGCCAACGCCCCCCTTAGCAGGGCGTACGACAAGAGAGGAGCAAGTATGGAGACCACCTTGGCGCGCCGCATGGCGGCGCTGGCGCTAGCTTTGCCGTTGATCGCCTGCGGCGGCAACGATGACAGCCCAAGCACGGGCGCCCCCGCGGCGTCCACGCCGGCGGCCACCCCGGGCATAACGCTGACCATCACCGCACGGGAAGACATGCCCGGCACCTACGGCAACGTGGGCGCCTATGAAAAACTCACCGGCACGCTAAAGGGCGAGGTCGACCCCGCCGATGCGCACAACGCCATCATCCAGGACCTGGGGCTGGCGCCGGTGAATGGCCGCGGGCTGGTCGAGTACACCACAGAGTTCGTCATGCTCAAGCCCAAGGACATGAGCAAGGCCGGCGGCGTGCTGCGTTACGACGCGCCCAATCGCGGCAATATCCTGACCATGCCGAATCCCACTGCGGTGCCGGGGGATTCGCTCTATTTCGAGCGCGGCTATGTGCTGCTGTACTCGGCCTGGCAGGGCGACGTGCCGAAGAGCTCGGCGGCACGGCTCACGCTGGCGGTGCCGGTGGCAAAGAACAAGGACGGCAGCAGCATTACCGGCCCGTACGCCGCGGAGCTGATCCCGAGTGTTGCCAGCCCGTCAATGAGCTTGCCGGGCGGTGTGTTCAACAGCACGATGATTCCCTATGCGCCGGCCAGTCTCGACAACACCCTGCCGGGCTACACGCTGACGCGGCGCGTGAACGAAACCGACCCGCGCGTGGCGATTCCCGCAACGGACTGGAAGTTTGCCACCTGCGATAACGCGGGCAATCCGTTCCCGGGCAAGTCCGACGCCGCCAACATCTGCCTAAAAGGCGGTTTCGTGCCGGGCTACCTCTACGAGATCACCTACGTGGCGAAAGACCCGAAGGTGATGGGCGTGGGCCTGGCGGCGCTGCGCGACACCATCACGTTCTTCCGGCATCAGGCCGCGGATTCGGCGGGCACGCCTAATCCGGTGGCGGGCGCGGTGCGCTTTGCCATCGGGCAGGGCACCTCGCAATCGGGCAACGCGATGAAGACTTTCCTGCATCTTGGCTTTAACCAGGCGCTGGATGGCAGCAAGGTGTTCGACGGCATCTACGCGCATGTGGCCGCGCGCCAGACCAACATCAACACGCGCTTCGCCGTGCCCGGCGGCGGCGGTGGCTTGCGCACCGACCATCGCGCCTTTGGGCAGACCGCGCCGCGCGGGCTGGCCGCCGACTACCAGGACCCGCTGGCGGGCCGCAGCGGCGGCGTCATGCAGCGCTGCACCGCTACGCAGACTTGCCCGAAGTTCTTCCTCGGCCTTTCGGGCACGGAGTTCTGGCAACTGCAGGGCTCGCCGGTGCTGACCGATCCCTACGGCTTTGCCGACCTGAAGCAGCCTGACAACGCGCGTATCTACTACTACGCCAGCACGCAGCATGGCGGCAAGTCGCCACTGATCAGCTACGCGCCTGCGTCCACGGTGTACCCGGCGGGTTCCATGGTCGATTTTGCCGATACCTTCCGGGCGCTGTTCGTCGCGCTGGAAGACTGGGTGGCTCGCGATGTCGCGCCGCCGGCCAGCCAGGTTCCGGCCATCGCCGATGGCACGCTGGTGCGGCCCGATCAGCTGGCCTTCCCCGTCACCAAGGGCATTACCTGGGCCGGTGCGGGCAGCAATGCCGCGATTCCCACGCTGCAGTACCTGGCGCGCTACAACGGCTTCCCGCTGCTCGACTACGGTCCGACATATCGCCCGCAGGATGAGTCCGGCATCCCGACCTTGCTGCCGCCGTCGCATATGGGACGGGACTACGCCATCATGGTGCCGCAGGTGGATGCGCAGACCGGGCTGACCAAGGCCGGCATCCACTCCGTTGACGTGGACGCGCCGGTGGGCACCAGCCTGGAGTTCAACTACGTGGCAGCGCCAGGCATTGTGGATCTGGTCAACCTGAGCGGCAGCTACATTCCCTTCCACAAGACCGAGGCCGCGCGCATTGCGGCTGGCGATACGCGGCCTTCGCTGGAGTCGCTCTACACCGACCAGGCCGGCTATGTGGCCAAGGTGCAGAGCGTGGCCGCCGGGCTGGTGGCCAAGCGCTTCCTGCTGCAGGCGGATGCTGATCGGCGCGTGGCCAGCGCGCAGGCCAATCCTGTGCTGCCCTGAGTGATGTGTCCGTGATGCGGCGTCTGTGATGCGGCGGGCGGGGCAGTGTCACCCCGCCCGGCCCGCAAGGCCCGCCGTGGCCCCGGTGCCTTGCCAGCCGGGATCCGCGGCGAAGCGCTCCGCGAGGAAATCCAGCATGGTGCGCAGGATCGCCGGCATCTGCCGGCGCGATGCGTATACGCCATGGATGCCCAGCGCCTGCGGCTGCCACCCGGGCAGCAGGGCCACCAGTTGCCCGCCGCGCAGCAGCGGCGCGGCAGAATAGAGCGGCTGCATGGCAATGCCGGCGCCGGCCACCACGGCGGCCAGCAGCACCGTCGATTCATTGGCGCTGAGGTTGCCCTGCACCGGCACTGACAGCGTTTCCCCCGCGCGCTCCAGTTGCCATAGGCTCTTGCCGAAGTACGAGTAGGTCAGGCAGTTGTGCATGGCGAGGTCCTGCGCCTTGCGCGGCATGCCGTGGGCGGCGAGATAGGCGGGCGCGGCGCAGATCACCGAGGCGCAACTCGCCAGCGGGCGCGCAATCAGGTTGGGATCGAGATCGTTGGTGATGCGGATCGCCAGGTCGATGCGTGCCTCCACCAGGTTGACCGCCTGGCTGCCGATATGCAGGTCGACGGCGGTTTCCGGATAACGCTTCAGGTAGGCCGTCACTGCTGCGGCCAGCACGGACTCGGCCAGCGATTGCGCGCAACTGATGCGCAGCATGCCGCGCGGCGTGCCCGCGCGCTCATGCTCGGGCCGCGCCATCTGAGCGGCAATCTCCAGCATCTGGCGGCAGCGCGCCAGCGTTTGCTCCCCGGCGGGCGTCAGGCTCAGGCTGCGCGTGGAGCGGTGCAGCAGGCGCTGCTCGGCCCAGGTTTCCATCTGCGCGAGATAGCGGGTGACCATGGCGCGCGACATGTCCAGCACCTCGGCGGCTGCCGTCATGCTGCCGCGCTCGGCAATGGCTACGAAGACTTCGGCGGCGGTGATGCGGTCCATGGGATGGTGGGTGATGTTGGCGTATCTTGTTGCCCTATTTGATCGATTGGCGCAACAAAGATGTTTATTCTATGGGGTTTTTGTACCGGCCTGCGCAAATTAAGCTGGCGGTCTCCTTGATTTCCAGCAACGTGAGACTCCCAATGCGCTCCAGCCTGACCCTGAACCGTTTCCTGCGCGGCCTGGCCGCCGCCTTGTGCCTGGGCATCGTCGCCAGCACGCCCGCACTGGCCGCATCCGCGCTCAAGCTGCAGGTCTACAACCCCGGCACCAAGAGCATTTTCCCGGTCTCGTCCGAACTCGTCACCGGCGCGCACGACGCGGTGCTGATCGACGCGCAGTTCCAGCGCAACGACGCCGAGGCGCTGGTTGCGCGCATCCGTGCCAGCGGCAAGCACCTCACCACCATCTACATAAGCCACAGCGATCCGGATTTCTACTTCGGGCTGGACGTGCTCAAGGCCGCGTTCCCTGCGGCCAGGATCGTCGCCACGCCGCAAACGGTGGCGGCCATCCAGGCGTCCATGGCGGGCAAGCAGGCTTACTGGACCCCGATCCTGAAGGACAATGCACCCAAGGCGCTGGTGCTGCCCGAGCCGCTGGCCGGCAATACCATCGAGCTCGAAGGCAACAAGCTGGAAGTGCTGGGCCTGGACGGCCCGGCGCCGGAACGCACGGTAGTGTGGATTCCGTCGCTCAAGACGGTAGCCGGCGGCGTGGTGGTCTTTGGCAAGAGCCACGTCTGGGTGGCCGATACGCAGACACCGGCTTCGCGCCAGCACTGGATCGCCATGCTCGATCGCATCGAGGCAAGGAAGCCGGCGCGGGTCGTGCCGGGGCATTCTCTGGGCGATGCGCCGCAGACGCTGGCGTCGGTGCGCTTCACGCGGGATTACCTGCGCACGTTCGAGCAAGAGGCGGCGCGCGCGCCGGATGCCAAGGCGCTGAGCGCGGCGATGCAGAAACACTATCCGCAACTGGGCGGCCTGGACTCGCTCGAGCTGAGCGCCAAGGTTATCAAGGGCGAGATGCAATGGCCTGCAAAATGACGGCTTTGTGCCAGAGCGCGGTTCGCGATGCGCACAACGTCAGCCACAAATCCCAGGAAGCACTGATCATGTCCGGTCTCACCCTGCATTACATCTATGACCCGCTGTGCGGCTGGTGCTACGGCGCCGCGCCACTGGTGCGCGCCGCGCGCGCCGTGCCCGGCCTGGCGCTCGCGCTGCACGGCGGCGGCATGCTCACGGGCGCCAACCGCCGCCGCATCACGGCGCAATGGCGCGACTACGTGATGCCGCACGACCGCCGCATTGCCGCGCTCACCGGCCAGCCGTTCGGCGAGCGGTATTTCGAAGGCTTGCTGCGCGACGAAAGCGCGGTGATGGACTCCGCACCGCCCACCACCGCGATCCTGGCCGCGCAGGCGCTGGGCGGCATGGAGGCCGCCGCGGATCTGCTGGCGCGCCTGCAGCATGCGCACTATGTGGACGGGCTGCGCATTGCCGATGCGCAGGTACTCGCCGATATCGCCGGGCAGGCCGGGCTGGATCCGCAGCGCTTTGCCGACCTTTGCCTGGACATTGGCGGTGACAAGACGCAGGCGCATATAGCCGCCAGCCGTACGCTGCTGAACCGGCTGGGCGGGCACGGCTTCCCCACGTTTGCGCTGCAAAGCGGCGCCGATCGCTTCGCCGTGCTCGACGTGGGCCCGTTCCTTGGCGATGCGGGGGCCTGGCAGGAGAGCCTGGCGCGCGCGGTTGCGCAGCAGGGCGGGAGCATGGAAGCGGATAGTGTGGGCAGTGCGGGAGGCCCGGCTTGCGACGCGCAGGGTTGCGCTTTGCCAGCGCGAGGGTAAACTTCGCGCCCGCGTTGCCGTTATACCAATCGACGTCCCGGCACACAGGCCGCGCCGGTTCCGTCGATAGTCGTGCGCGCGCAGCTTGTCCTTTCACCCGGACGAGCACTGCACGAGACGGCATCGGCCCTACACCCGCACCCTCCATGCCTCACATCCAAGGCCCTCCCGGCGAGACCGAACTTTTTCGCACGCTTGTACTCAGCGTGACAGATTACGCGATCTACGCGCTGGATCCCGCCGGGAGCGTGAGCAGTTGGAACCCCGGCGCCCAGCGCGCCAAGGGATACACCCAGGATGAAATCCTGGGCGCGTTTCTCGTGCTTCTACACGCCTGAGGATCGCGCCGCGGGGCTGCCCGAGCAGGCTTTGCTGGAAGCGCGCGAGGCGGGCCGCTTCGTGGCGCAAGGCTGCTGGCGCTTGCGCAAGGATGGTTCCCGCTTCTGGGCCCACGTGCTGATCACGCCGATCTTCGATGGCAAGGGCAAGCAGCTTGGCTATGCCAAGGTCACGCGCGACATGACGCAGCAAAAGGCCGACGCCGAGCGCATTGCCGAGGTGACACGCACGCTGGACCTGGCGCTGGAGAACATGTTGCAGGGGCTGTGCCTGTTCGATTCGCATGGCGCGATCCTCCTGACCAATCGCCGCATGGAAGAGATCTTCCGCGGCGCGGGCGCAGCGCTGGCGCCAGGCGCGGATTTTCTGGCCCTGTGCCGTACCATGGCTGGCGTGCGCGAGAGCGAAATCGCGGCGCCGAGCGCGCCGGCCGGCCGCCTTGGCCGCGATGCGCAGGCCGAGGCGGGCCAGCCCGACGGCCGCGCCGAGCAATACGCGCAGGCGCTCTGCGAACGGCACCGCGAGATCCTGCGCCGCCACAAGCACTGGCGTAGCGTGGAAGCGCTGCCCGATGGGCGCGCCATTGCACTGTCGCACAGCACCATGGCCGACGGCTCGTGGGTGACCACCTGCGAGGATGTCACCGAGCAACGCCGCATCGAAGCCAAGATCCAGCACATGGCGCGCCACGACGGGCTCACCGGCCTGCCCAACCGCAGCTATTTCAACGACTACCTGGACGAGGAACTGCAGCGCGCGCGCAAGCAGGGCTGCCGGGTGGCCACGCTCGGCATCGACCTGGACCGCTTCAAGGAAATCAACGACCTGCATGGGCATGCGGCCGGCGACACCGTGCTGCGGGCGGTGTCCCAGCGCATCGCCAGCCAGCTGGAGCCGGGCGAGTTCATCGCCCGCATCGGCGGCGATGAGTTCATTGCCGTGAAGCGTTTCGAGCGGCAGGCCGAGCTGAGCGACTTCAGCGCGCGCCTGGTGACTTGCCTGAGCGAGCCGGTGCGGCTCGAAGGCTTCGAGCTGACCACGGGCGCAAGCATCGGGATTGCGATCTATCCCGGCGACGGCACGCATCGCGACCAACTGGTCAGCAATACCGACCTGGCGATGTACCGCGCCAAGGGCAGCTTGTCCGAATCGATCTGCTTCTACGAAAGCCGGATGGACGAAGCCGAGCGCGAGCGGCGCGCGCTGGCCGGTGAGCTGTGGACCGCCATTGCCGCCAACCAGTTCGTGCTGGACTACCAGGTGCAGACCGCCATCGCCAGTGGCGAAGCCATCGGTTGCGAGGTGCTGCTGCGCTGGCAGCATCCCGAGCGCGGGCTGATCGCGCCCGACGACTTCATCCCCCTGGCCGAAGAGTGCGGCGCCATCCTGCCGATCGGCGAGTGGGTGCTGCGCACCGCATGCCAGGAAGCCGCGCAGTGGACATTCCCGCGCAAGATCTCGGTCAACCTGTCCCCGGTGCAGATCACCCACGGCAACCTGGTCACGCTGGTGGCGCATGTGCTGGAGGAAACCGGGCTGGCGGCGGGACGGCTGGAGCTCGAAATCACCGAGTCGGCCATCATCGGCGACAAGGAGCGGGCGCTGGACATATTGCGCCGCATCAAGGCGCTGGGCGTGACCATCGCCATCGATGACTTCGGCACGGGCTACTCCTCGCTCGACACCTTGCGCTCCTTCCCGTTCGACAAGATCAAGCTGGACCGTACCTTTATCGCGGAGATCTCCGACAGCCAGCAGGCCAAGGCCATCATCCGCGCCATCCTGGCGCTGGGCCAGAGCCTGGCGATCCCGGTGCTGGCCGAAGGCGTGGAGACCGACGAACAGCTCAGCCTGCTGCAGGCCGAAGGCTGCGACGAAGCGCAGGGATTCCTGCTGGGGCGCCCGCAGCCGCTCGAGCATTTCCGTCGCGCCCACGCCGTGCTCGGGCCGCGACTGGTGACGCCGACACCGGAACCCTAGGCGGCGCATCCGGCGCGTGCCGGGAGTATGTGCCTTTAGCGCGGCCCCGACCAGGCGCGGCGCCTTTGCGCGGCGGTGGAACTCGCCCGCCAGCCAGCCACTCTCATTTGTTGTCGGCAGCCTCCCGCGTTGCCGCAAGGGTAAGAAAAGGGAGGGGCAGTGGCACCACGCATCACCATCGGAGGCGGCGGCCCGGCCGGCCAGCCCCACGTACGCGAGGTGGGCGACCCCACCGGCGGCCAGAAACTCGTCCCGCACCGCTTGCCCGGCTGCGCGCACGCCGATCCGCTCACGCCCGCCGATCGCTACCAGGAGTTGTTCGTGGCGGTGCAGATGGGCCGCATTTTTCCCGACAGCAAGACCTTCACCGACGCCATGCCGCGCCAGGATCCGGCAACCATCCTGGCCGCCTACCGCGCTCGCGCCGGTGAGACCGGCTTTGACCTTGCCGCCTTCGTGCACGAGCATTTCGTGCTGCCTGAGGTGCCGCGCAGCTGCTACGAGTCCGACCCCAACCAGCCGCTGGCCGACCATATCGACGGGCTGTGGGCGGTGCTGACCCGGCATCCGGCGCAGCACCCGCCGC
This sequence comes from Cupriavidus sp. 8B, assembly GCF_054589115.1. NCBI lineage: Bacteria > Pseudomonadati > Pseudomonadota > Betaproteobacteria > Burkholderiales > Burkholderiaceae > Cupriavidus > Cupriavidus sp. 8B. Next base: position 63,917 of record NZ_BAAILO010000252.1, read on the forward strand.
AATGCTCGCTATTGCCGCTGCCGCATGCCTACGTGGTGCCGGGCGGGCGCTTCTCCGAGCTCTACTACTGGGATTCGTACTTCACCATGCTGGGCCTGGCCGCCAGCGAGCAGGGCGGCTTGCTGCGCGGCATGGCGGACAACTTCTCCTACCTGCTCGACACCTATGGCGTGATTCCCAACGGTACCCGCAGCTACTATCTGAGCCGCTCGCAGCCGCCGGTGTTCGCGCTGATGGTGGAACTGTTCGAGGACCACGGCGTGCAGCCCGAACTGGCCTTCTTGCCGCAGTTGCGCAAGGAGTACGCCTTCTGGATGCGGGGCGCCGACCACCTGGCGCCGGGGCACGCGTGCCGGCGGGTGGTCAGGCTGGCCGATGGCAGCCTGCTGAACCGGTACTGGGACGAGCGCGACACCCCGCGCGAGGAAGCCTTTATCGAAGATACCGGCACGGCCGCATTGTCGGGGCGGCCAGCCTCCGAGGTATTTCGCGACCTGCGCGCCGCGGCCGAATCGGGCTGGGACTTCAGCTCGCGCTGGCAGGAGCCCGGCGGCGGGCTGGAGAGCATTCGCACCACAGCGATCCTGCCGGTGGATCTCAATTGCCTGCTGTTCAAGCTGGAGCACAAGCTCGCCGAACTGGCGCAGGCCGCCGGCGATGCCGACGCACCGGCCTTTGGCCAGCGCGCGCAGGCGCGCCGGGAGGCCATCGACCGCCTGATGTGGCGCGAGGCCGAGGGCGCCTACTTCGATTTCGACTGGCAACGCGACAATGCCCGCGCCAACCTGACGGCGGCCACCGTGGTGCCGCTCTACGTAGGCGCTGCCACCTCCGCGCAGGCGGCGCGGGTGGCGCAAACCGCGGCAGCGCGGCTGCTGCAGCCCGGCGGCATTGCCACCACGGAACACGTCAGCGGTGAGCAATGGGACCAGCCCAACGGCTGGGCGCCGCTGCAATGGCTGGCGATCGGCGGGTTTGCGCATTGCGGGCAAGCCGCGCTTGCGCACGAAATCGCGCATCGCTGGCTATTGACCGTTGCCAGCCTTTACGAGCGTGAATACAAGCTGGTGGAGAAGTACGCCCTGCATCCCGCAGAAGACGGCGCGGTAGGCGGCGCGGGCGGGGAGTATCCGCTGCAGGACGGCTTTGGCTGGACCAACGGCGTGGTGCGCAGGCTGCTGCAGCGGCACCCCACGCATGCGGCGTGCCGCTGCCGCGCCGGTGTGAAATCCGTGAAATTGTGAGGTTGTGAACTCGTGAAGTTGTGACGGCGCGGTTTCAGCGTTGGCGCAGGCCGGATGCCGCCAGCCATCGCGCTAGCGTGGCGGCCAGCCAGGCCGGATCGTCGTGCGGCAAATCGTGCCCTGCCCAGGGATGGCGGCGGTGCTGCGCGCCCCATGCCTCGGCCAGGCGCGTAGAGCACACCGGGTCGACCAGATGATCCGCCGCAGAAGACAGTACCAGTGTCGGGCAGGCCGGCGGCGCACCCGGTGCGCGATAGCGCGCCGCGGCCCATAGCTGGCGCAGGGCATTGGCCCGGCTCACCGGCGCGCTGCCGCGGATCGCGCACCATTGCGCCACATCCGTCGCGAAGGCCGCGCTGGCGTTGCAGGTCAGCCGGTAGATGATGCGCTCGCAGTAAGGGGCGTTGTGCCAGCGCAGTGCCATGCCCAGCAGTGCCGGCCAGTTGCGCGGCGGCAGCCGCTCGGCCACGCTGCAAAAGGGCCGCATGCTGGTGTTGACCAGCACCAGCGCGCCGATCTCTTCCGGGTGCCGCTGCGCCCACTCCGCCGCCACCATGGCGCCCAGCGACATCGCCAGCAGCCGGTACGGCCGCGCCAGCCCCTGCCTGGCGGCACGCTCGCGCAGGAATGCCACCATGGCAGCCACGCCGGCCGGCGCGTGCGCCGCCGCCTCCACGCCATTGCCAGGCAGGTCCAGCATGGCGACGGGCCCGATGCCGGCGCTGGCCTGCAGCACCCCCGGCAAGACGCCCCAGTGGCGGGTCTCGCGCGTCAGGCCGCGCAGCAGGATCCAGTCGCTCATCCAGGCGGCCCCCAGGCCCACTGGGCGTTGGCGCGGTCAAGCAGTTCCTGGCGGCGTTCCCCGCTTGGCAGCCAGCGCTCGGGCGCGTAGGCCACGCGGGCCAGGAAATCCAGCAGGTTGGCATGCCGGCGCAGCACGCGCGCGGTGCGATGCGCCTTGACCGGGTTGAAGAAGCCCTGGCGGGAGAACAACTGGCGGGGGTTCTTCTTGATCCACAGCCAGGAGCCCAGCTCCAGCGTCATCGGCAGGAAGATGTTGCCGGGCGGCGTGTGGTCGTAGGCCCAGTCCCACAGGTCGCCGTGCAGCAGGTACTGGCGGCTCTGCGGCTCGAAAGCATAGCCGTGGTGTGGATGCGCCTGCTCGAACATGGTCTTGAGGGCAAACATCTCGGCCAGGTGCGGCATGGGCGCGGCGGTGCGCGCGTAGGGAAACCAGATGCTGTCGCCCCAGCCGTAGCCCGAGTGGCAATCCAGTGCGAAGCTCAAGGGCCGGCACTGCAACTGCTGCTCCACCACTTGCAGCATGGCTGTGCTTTCCACCTCCATGGGCGCGCCGCGCTTGCCGCGGTACCACGGTAGCCACGCCCCCACGCGCTGGCCGCCAGCCAGCAGCGGCACCCGGCCAACCGCATCCTGCGGTGCGTTGCGCATCAGGTCCACGCCATTGGGATTGGCGCGGGTTGAGGCCCACATGCCGCCCGGGTTGACAATCGGCATGAACAGCAGCCGCACGGATTGCAGCTGGCGCTCCAGTAGCTCGTCCCACTCCAGGCGCCACAGCAGCATGCGCATATAGTCGAGCAGCAGATGCGTGCCGATGCGCTCCAGGCCATGGATGCCGGCAAAGAAGCCGATGGCGGGCGCGCGCGGATTGTTCGACCCGATGCTGGCGGTGTAGAGGGGAAAGCGCTGGCCGCCCGCGCGCACCTCGCCGACGCGGCAGGCATCCAGGCGGCTGGCGCCGGCTTCCAGGATGCTCTCCAGTTGCTGCATTTCAGCGAAACTGCCTGCGTTGGGTGGCTGCGCCATGGGCGAGGGCGGCTCCTTGGGGGGGCGATGCGATGGTCGATTGTGGGGTCGTCAACGTCAATATAGGCGCTGGCGGCCGGTCAGGTTACAAAAGCGTGCCCGCCATCGTCCCCCAGTTTTGTGAAAGCCCCATGACTGGCGCCGGACGTCAGGCCGTGGTCAGCGCCGGCGCCGGCTCGGCCGAAGCAAACAGCATCAGCAGCGGCCAGCCGCGCGTGTCCGCCAGTGCGCGCAGTGCGGCATCCGGGTTGGTGGCCACGGGGTGGCTCACGGCTTCGAGCAGCGGAATATCGTTGCGCGAGTCGCTATAGAACACGGTGCGCTCGAACTGCTCCCAAGCCATGCCGAGCGATTCCAGCCACTGCGCCACGCGCGCGATCTTGCCCGCCCCGAAGCTCGGTACGCCTTCGACCGCGCCAGTGAAATTGCCCGACCCGTCGCGCCCGGCCTCTACCGCCAGCAGGTGCGCCACGCCCAGTGCCTGGGCGATCGGCTCGGTGACGAAGCGGCAGGTGGCGGTGACGATGCAGCAAAGATCGCCGGCGTCCTGGTGCGTGGCCAGCAGCGCGCGCGCCTCGGGGCGGATGGCCGGGGCGATCACGTCGCGCATGAAGCCGCTGCGCAAGGTCTCCAGCCGCGCGCGCGGATGGCGCGCCAGCAGGCCCAGGGCAAAGCCGGCATGGCGGTGGAAGTCCAGGCGTCCGGCGGTGTATTCTGCCAGCCACAGCGCGTTGTTGGCCTCGACTTCGCCGGCATCCGCCGCGCCGGCCTGCACCAGGTAGCGTGCCCATTCATATTCGCTATCCAGCGGTAGCAAGGTGTGGTCGAGGTCAAACAAGGCAAGGCAGGACATGCGCCGTCTCCGGTCGGAAAAGCGGCAAGGATGCCCACCGGCAATGACCCACGGATGAAGCGCGGTGCAAGAATCCCGATACGGCTATCAGGGATTTTTGCTGGCGTTGCCGGCGTTGCCGGCGTTGCAGTTACCGCCTACGCCGCCTTGCGCGGCGCGAGGCATTCCAGGAAGGCGCCGATCAGGCGCGTATGCGTGCGGCCCTGCAGGCAATAGAGGTATTCGTGCAGCACTGGCGGCTGGCTGGCAAACGGCACCACGCACAGCGCCGGGTCGCGCGGCACTTCGCCCAGCGGCACCACGCTCGCGCCTAGCCCCTGGCGGATGGCTTCGTAGATGGCTTCGCGGCTGCCGATCACGGTGGTGGCCGGCAGCGGCAGGCCGGCGTCGTCCAGCGCGGTCTCGGTGGCCTTGCGGGTCATCGAGCCGTGCTCGCGGATCAGCAGGTGGCAGGTCGCCAGCTGCGCCAGGCTGACGCTGGGCGCGCGCGCCAGCGGGTGGGCGGGGTTGACCACCAGCACCATCGGGTCGGAGGCCAGGGTGATGCGGGCCAGGCGATCGTCATCGACGGCGTGCGACGACACCGCCACGTCGATGCGGTATTCGATCAGCGCATCCAGCATCTGCTGCGAGTTGCCGATATCGATGCTGATCTCGATGGCGGGATAGCGCTCGCGAAACGCGGCCACGCTCCTCAGGATGTAATAGGGCCCGGTAGCGCCGATGCGCAGATGGCCGAGATGCAGGTTGCCGGCATTGCGCAGCAGGAAGTCCGCGCTGCCTTCGTGCTGCATCAACTGCTCCACCACCGGCATCAGGGCCACGCCGACGTCGCTCAGGTCGACCCGGCCAGCGCGCCGGTAGAACAGCTCCACGCCATAGTTCTCTTCCAGCTGGCGGATGCGGCCGGTGACCGTGGGCTGGCTTACGCGCAGCTGCTTGGCGGCAGTGGTGATGCTGCCCTGCCGTGCCACTTCATAGAACGTCGTCAGCAGGTCGCCGAGCATGGGGGATTTCCGTGGGGATTACGCAAGCGCGCCAGTCTAGCGGCGATTTATGACAGTTCCTCGCCGCGCGGCCACGGACGCGGCGGCGCGGCGAAGAAGCAGGGATAGCAGGCAAGCCCGGGCCGGCGAGCGCGGCCCGGGCCGCGTTCAGGGCACGGCCCGGGCGGGCTTGCCCTGGGCGGGGTCCGAGACGGAGTCGGCGCCCGTCTCCAGGCGGCCGGCAAAGCGGCGCCGGAAGCTGCCCTGGGTGGTGGTCACAACGAAGTCGTACCAGTTGCCCTGCAGGCCCACGGGCCAGTGCTGGTCGAGCTGCTTGCCAGCGGGGATGTCGAAGGTCCAGGGGCCGTCGTCACGATAGGCGGCGGGCGTGACGGTGAAGGTGCAGGCCTTGGTGCCGGTATTGATCATGGTCAGGTAGACCGCGGCATTGGCGATGTCGTAGCACACCCGGATTTCCGGCGCGGTGCCGCCGGCTGCCGTCACGGTGCTGACGTCGCCCTGGAAGCCGCGATGGAAGCCGTTCGGGCCCAGCACCCAAAGGTCGTACTTACCGTTGTCAGCGGTGAAGACGTCCCAGCTATCGTTGACCTGCTTGCCCGGCTCGACCGCATAGCGGCGCGGCACGCGGTCCAGGTGCAGGCGGTCGTACACGTGGAAGACCGCGGCGGCCGTGCCGGTGTTGCTCAACAGCAGCCACATGGCCTTGGCGCCCGGATCCTCGCGCCCGCTCACGTGCAGCTCGTAAGGCAGCGCGCGCGACGGCCGCGTGCCCGCAGGCTGGGTGGCGGGGTTGGCGGTCTGGAAGGCGACGGTCGGCAGCGCTACCTGTGCCTTGCCCTCCTGCGCCGTGCGCACGGTGTCGGCAGCGGCCTTGGTGCGATTGGGGATCACAGGCAGGGCCGCGCTGTTCGGGCTGACAAAGTTGAACGCCGACAGCATGTCGCCGCAGATGGCGCGGCGGTACGGGCTGATATTGGTCTCGGCGACGCCAAAGCGCGCCTCCAGGAAACGCAGCACCGAGGTGTGGTCGAACACCTGGGAGTTGACCCAGCCGCCGCGGCTCCACGGCGAGACCACGTACATCGGCACGCGCGGGCCGGGGCCATAGGGATGCATGTCGGTGTGGTATTCGCCGTCGGTGGCGACGGTGGACTTGCCGGCGAGCACGCCGCCGTCATAGGCCGGCGCGCACGGCGGCGGCACATGGTCGAAGAAGCCGTCGTTCTCGTCGAAGTTGATCAGGAGCACGGTCTTGCTCCAGACGTCGGGATTGGCCGTCAGCGCATTGAGCACTTCCTGCGTGTACCAGGCACCTTGCACCGGGCTGGACGGCCCCGGGTGCTCGGAGTAGGTGGCCGGCGCCACGATCCACGAGACCTGCGGCAGGCTGCCGGCCGCGATGTCATCCTTCAGCGCTTGCAGGAAGCCGCCGTCCGGCATGGTGTTGCCGATGCCCTTGATGAGCGGGTTGATGACGTCGTCGGCAATGGTGTAGGCCGGGTAGGGGCTGCCGTTGGACGTATTGCCTCGCGCCTCGTTGGCCTTGCGGTACTGCACGAAGCCGGCCAGCGGATTATCGGTGAAGTTGTCCGGCATGTTCTGGTACAGCTTCCAGCTCACGCCGGCCGCCTGCAGGCGTTCCGGATAGGTGGTCCAGCGGTAGCCGCTGGTGGAGGCGCCCATGGAGTCGCCGCTGTTGTCGATCACGGGGCCGCCGTTGGCGCCGGTGGGGTCGTTGGTGCCGGTCCAGTGGAACAGGCGGTTGGTGTTGGTGCCGCCATGGAAGCCGCAGTGGTAGGCGTCGCATAGCGTGAAGGCATTGGCGAGTGCGAACTGGAAGTCCAGCTCGGCCTCGGTGTAGTAGCCCATCGACTGCGTCTGCTTGGCAATCGGCCACTTGCTCATGCGACCCAGGTCCCACGCGTTCTGCGCATCGGGGTAGCTGTGCGGCGTGCCGCTGACGCGCTGCGCATTGCCGGCGCTGCTGTCGAGGTGGTACGGCTGCACGATGCGGTTGGTGAAGGTCTGCTGCCAGACGTTGAGGCCGCCGGCCAGCGGGATCGTAAAGCGATCGCTAAAGCCGCGCACGCCCTGCAGCGTGCCGAAGTAATTGTCGAAGGAGCGGTTTTCCTGCATCAGGATCACCACGTGCTCCACATCGCGGATGGTGCCGGTGGCGTTGTTGGCGGGAATCGCCAGCGCGCGGCGGATCGACGGCGGGAAGGCGGCGAGCGCCGCGGTGGCGGCGGCGCTGCCGCCGGCCATCTTGAGGAATTTGCGTCTGCTGTGAAGGCTCATCTTGGTTTTTTGCTGGACTGTCCGGTTCGTGCGGGGCGTTGGGCATGCCCTGCGGTGCGCTACTGTTAGCGACTGTTCGTTATGGCGCGCAGCGCAACTGCGGCGTGACTGCGGGCGGCTGCCCGGGCTGCGCCGGATCGGCGGGCTTGCTGTCGTTGGAGTCGCCGCCGCAGGCCGCCAGCGTGGCGCACAGCGCCAGTGCCGCCAGCCAGCCCGGCCGCGCGAAGAAAGAGATCGAAGGCTTCATGGTCACGTTTGCTCTCGGGGGAAGTGGGTATCAGGGGTTGAGCGTGGACAGCGGCTGGCGCGAGCCGGCGATGGTCTGCAGTTCGGCCAGGCTGAGCTGGCGCGTCCACATGGCCAGGTCGTTGAACTCCATCACGCCCTTGAGCGCGCCGGCGTTGTTCGGCACATAGGCATGCGTGGCATCGTCGTTGATGCCCCAGACCTTGGTGGCCAGGCCATTGAGCTTGGTCACGTCGGTGTTGGCGATGGCCTTGTTCTCGGTCTTCTGCAGGCCGAGCACCGGGTCGATGATGTAGGCGCTGAAGGTCTTGGCCGTGGCGTTGACCGACAAGGCCACGTAGGCCCACTGGTTGGCGCTGAACTTCATGCCCTGGATGTCATCGCGCTTGCCGGAACCACTGCCCATGTTGAAGCGGATCTCGCAGCTGCTGAACAGGCCAAGGGCAATGCCCGGGTTGGCGCCCGAGACATAGTTCTTGTTCGACAGGATCGGCTCGCCCGTGCCATTGCCCTGGTTGCAGTCGGACCTGAACCAGAAGCCGATGGTGAACTGCGGGCTGAGCGCGATATCGGCGCCGCTCTGCGTGAGCTGGTAGGCATCGATCACCGAGTTGACCTTCAGCGACTTGCCGCCGAAGTTGTCGCTGCCAAGCGAGCCGCCGTCGGTGCCGGCTACCCACGGGCCGATGGTGGTGGTGCCTTTGGTGTCCACCGCCGGCAGGGTCTCGAAGCTGTAGTAGGCCGCGAGGTTGTTGCGCAGCGTGTCGGCCAGCACGATCGGCTTGACGTAGTTGATCTGCGCCAGCAGCGAGGTGGGCATGCTGTTGCGCACCAGCGTGTAGTTGAAGCGGTACACGCCGCTGGCGGGCGCGGTGATCGTCTTGTCCTCATAGGTGGACGTGCCGCTCGGCAGCGTGGCGATTTGCACGCCGTCGCGCAGCAGCGTCATGTCGCCGGTGGCGGTGGTGGGGTTTTGCCATGACAGCACCACCGAGGTGTTGGTGCTGCCCACCACCGACTGCATGGCGCGCACGCCCGCATTGCCGGTCAGGGCCGAGCCGTCAATCTGGTACGCGGCGGCGGGCAGGGCCACGCCCACGTACGCGAGCACGGTCGGCAGCAGGTCGGCCTCGGTCGGCAGTGCTGCCAAGGTATCTGCCGTGGTGGGCGCCGCCGGCAGGTTGCTGGCTACCGCCGCGTTGAAGGGCTTGTTGAGCGCGATAAAGGTGGTGCGGTTTTGCACCGTCGGCAGCGTGGTGGTCGAGCCGGTTGCGTCCAGGCCGTGGCTGGTGGTCACGGCTACCAGCCAGTCTTCGCCGGCGTTGGCCTGGCGGCGCGCCTGCACGGCGGCCAGCAGCTTGCCGAGCGCCTGGTCGAAGCCGGACAGCGCGGTGGCGTAGTAGCCGCCGTTCTGGAAGCCTTGGGCGGCTGCGGCCCGGTCGGGTGCGCTGAACTGGGTGAAGACCACGTCGTAGCCGGACTGCACCAGCTTCACGCCTTCTTGCGTCACGCAGTTGTCGTCAGCGGTACAGTCGCGCATCGAATCGAGATTGCCCGCGGCCACGTCAGCCTTGAGCAATGCCGGCAGCACGGGCGCGCTGGTAGCGACGCCGCGGCGCAGCCGGCTCGAGCCGGCGCTGGCGCGCAAGTACTGGAACAGGCTCGGCGTGCGCAGGCCGGCGGCCGCGGCTACGTCGTCGCTGACACCGTGGCGGTTCGCCCAGTTGCCGGCGAGGACCGTGGCCCAGCTCGGGCTGGCAAGCGGAACCTGCTCGGTGGTGGTGCCGAGCTTGCCGCCGGTCGACGCCGGCGTGATCGAGAGCGTGGCCAGGTTGGGCAACGTGCCCTGGGCGATGCCGTTCTGCAACTGGCTATAGGTCGCCCCATCCACGCCGACCAGCAGCACTTTCTTGCTGGTAACGGCGCTGCCGCCCGTGTTGTTCTGATCGGGGGCAACCACTGCCGGCGAGTCGCTGCCGCCACCGCCGCATGCCGCTACCGTGCCCGCCAGGGCCACGCCACATGCCATGCGTGCCCGCTGATTCCATGCCATATCCGGTTCCTCTTTTCTGTTGTCCAAAGCGGCGCGCCGCTCCGGCGGCGCGTCCGATCACGCTCCCCGTGACGCGTTGGCAGAGTAAGAAAAGGGGTTGTCATGCGGGTGACAGGGAGGCAAAGAATGCTGATGCGCCTATTTGCATTCTTGATGGGACAGGCACGCGAAAGGCATATGCCCTGCCGGAATGGCGGGCTGGCGGACGAAGAATGCGAGGATTACGCGGCTTCAGGAATGACCGCGGAAGACGACGAAAGGCGAGGAAGCTGCGGGGAAACCAGGAGGAAGCGAGGAGTAAGGCGGGGATCAAGCGTGCTGCGTTGCCCTGGCCATGGTGACGGGGGCAACGCAGCGGCGGCGAGCGCCGCGGACGTCAGGCCTTGGCCGCTTGCGGGGCCGTGGCGCTGGCCTGAGTGCTCGGGCGACGGACCATCAACGCCAGCAGCGCAGCCGCCACGCACGCCGCGCCGGCGGCGTACAGCGCCGGGGTGTAGGTCAGTAGCAGGGTGCGCGTCAGGCCCGCGCCAAACGCGGCGGTGGCGGCACCGACCTGGTGGGCGGCAAAGATCCAGCCGAACACCATTGGCGCGCGCTCCTTGCCGAACACCGAGCCCGCCAGCTTGACCGTGGGCGGCACCGTGGCGATCCAGTCCAGGCCATAGAACATGGCAAAGATGGACAAGCCGTACAGCGTGAAGGTGGAGTGCGGCAGCCAGAACAGCGACAGGCCGCGCAGGCCGTAGTACCAGAACAGCAGCTTGCGGCAGTCATAGCGGTCCGAGAGCCAGCCCGAGAGAATGGTGCCGACGAAGTCGAACGCGCCCATCATCGCCAGCGCGCCGGCGGCCGGCACGGCGGCCATGCCGAAGTCCGCGCACAGCGAGATGAAGTGCGTCTGGATCAAGCCATTGGTGCTCAGCCCGCAGATAAAGAAGGTGCCGGCCAGGATCCAGAAGGTCTGGTTGCGGGCGGCGTCGCGCAACACCACGAAGGGGCCGCGCAGGGTCAGCGGCGCGGGTGCGCTGGGCGGTGCCGGTGCGGCGTGAACGTGCACGGGCACCTCGCCAAACGCAGCCAGGCCCACGTCGGCGGGGCGGTTGCGCATGAAGCAGAACACCAGCACGGCCAGCAATGCGCATGCGAGCAGTACCGGCAGCACGGCGGTGCGCCAGCCCATATGCTCGATCAGCCAGGCGGCCACGGGCAGGAACGCCAGCTGGCCGGTCGCCGAGCTGGCGGTCAGGATGCCGATCACCAGCCCGCGGCGCGCGCTGAACCAGCGGCTGGCGACCACGGCCGCGAGCACCAGCGCGGTCAGGCCGGAGCCGACGCCGAGCATCAGGCCCCAGGCAATGAACAACTGCCACAGCTCGGTGGCCACGGTGGCCAGCGCCATGCCGCCGGCAATCAGCGCCAGCGCGGCCCACACCACGTTGCGCACGCCGAAACGCTCCATCAGGATCGCCGAGAACGGGGCCATCAGGCCGAACAGCGCAAAGCGAAACGCGAGGATGGATGAGATCTGGTCGGTGTCCCAGCCCATCTCGCGCGTCAGCGGCTTGAGAAAGGCGCCGGGCAGGCCGAGCGCGGCCGAGGTGGTCAGCATCACGCAGAAGGTGATGGCGGCGATCAGCCACGCGTAGTGGATGCCGCGCCGATCGAGTCGGCTGGAAAGCGCTTGAGCGAACATGGGTGGAGTTCCGGGGGGGCGTTGGTTTGTCGTGGGGCGTCGTCGGCCGTTCTTGTTACTGCGAATTCGGGCCCAGCAGCATGTCGCGCGCCGCGGCCAGGATGTCTTCGGAAAGGGCATCGCCCTCGGTGGCCCGTGCCAGCGTCATGGCGCCCACCAGCGTGGCCAGTTGCCCCAGCGCCAGCTTGCGGCGCTCGGCCGGGTCGGCGTGCTCGACCGTCTTCATCCAGTCCTCCACCATGACCTTGAAGCCGTCGATGTAGACCTGGCGCACTGGCTTGTCCGCCGGCTCGCGGGCAACGTCGCCGGCGAGTGCCGCCGCCGCGCAGCCGTCGCCGGGGCTGCTGCAATGCTCGGCGGTGAGGTAGGGCTCCACCAGGCTGGCGCGCATCACCCGCTTGTCGCCTTCGGCGCGCTCGATGCGGCGCGACCAGCGCCACGCGGATTCCTCGAAGGCGCGCTTGCTTGCCAGCGCGGCCAGTGCGTCCTTGGACGAAAAGTGCCCATAGAAGCCGCCGTGCGTGAGGCCGGCGCCGGCCATCAGCTCTGCCACGCTCACGCCGTTCAGGCCGCGTTCGCGGAACAGCCTGGAGGAGGCCTGCTCGATGGCTTCCCTGTGCTTGTCTGCCTGCTCTCGTGATGCGCGCGCCATATCGGACTCTCTTGCTGAAACTTTGCTTGACCGGATTTTAGATGACAGCCATAATTTATTCAATAGATGTTGGGCATCATTTAAGCGGGCGGCGCTAAAGCATCACCGATGCAGGTGGCGTTGCCCATCTTTCCGCTCTCTTCAGGAGAATCCGTCATGCAGAACTTGTTCGATCTCACCGGCCGCGTTGCCGTCCTCACCGGCTCCACCAAGGGCATGGGCCTGGAAATGGCCCGTGCGCTGGGCGCCTCCGGCGCCGCTCTCGTGGTTTCCGGCCGTGACCAGGCCACTTCCGAGGCGGTTGCCGCCGCGCTGGAAGGTGAGGGCTTCGAGGCCAAGGGCATCGCTTGCGATATCGGCAACGTGGAGAGCATCCAGGCGTTTGCCAGGCAAGCTTTGGACGCCTACGGCCGCGTGGACGCGCTGGTGCTGAACGCGGCGGGCAGCGGCACGGCTGGCTCGTTGCTGAGCCAGGGCCCGGAGGTGTTCGAGCAGGCCATGGCGGGCAATGTGCGGGGCAACCTGGTGCTGGTCAATGCGCTGGCGCCGCAGATGATCGAGCGTGGAGATGGCGCGGTCATCTTCATGTCGAGCATCGCCGCCAAGCGCGGCTCTGCCATGCTCGGCATGTACAGCATCACCAAGGCCGCGACCGATGGCGCGGTGCGCAGCCTGGCGCTGGAACTCGGGCCGAAGGGGATCAACGTGAATGCGATCAACCCCGGGCCGGTGCGCACGGAATTCTCGCGCGAGGCGCTATGGGGTAACCCGGAACAGGAGGCGCGCCTGGCCGCCGCGATTCCGATGCGGCGGATTGGCGAGGCGAAGGATGTGGCGGGGCTGGCGGTGTTGCTGGCGTCGCCCGCCGGGCGGTTTATCCACGGCCAGAGCATCGGCGTGGATGGTGGTTTGTCGGCGTAAGGCAGGGGCAGGGGCAGGGGGTGGGGGTGGGGGTGGGGGTCAATGGCCTTCCCGCCCTGCTGCCCTTTGCGGGACAAGCAAAATGTAAAGTAAAGAAAAATGAGATCACCCCGAGCTCGCGCGCGCCCGGCCAGCCTCTCAGCTATGCATGCCGGCCAGCCGCATCAGCAAGCGCAGCGCCAGCGCCGCGACACCTAGCGCGGCCACGCTGGCCACCCAGATCAGTACCATCCAGCCGACCCGCTTCAGCCACGGCCTGGGCGGATCATCGGAGGGGCGCCGGCGGTGTTCTGTCGCAGCCATCAGTGATACCCCTCACCACGTTTCACCTTGCCCCGGAACACGTAATACGCCCACACCGTGTACATCAGGATGAAGGGAATGATGAACAGCGCGCCCACCAGCGCAAAGCCCTGGCTCTGCGGCGGCGAGGACGCGGCCCAGATCGAGATATCCGGCGGCACGATATTTGGCCACACACTGATCGCCAGCCCGCTATAGCCCAGGAACACCAGCGCCAGCGTGTACATGAACGGCGCGAGGTGCGCATGCTGCTGCAAGGAGCGGATCAGCCGGTACATGGCAAACGCCACCAGCAGCGGCACTGGAGAGAACCAGAACAGGTTGGGCAGGCTGAACCAGCGCTCGGCGATGCGCGGTTGCGACAGCGGCGTCCAGATGCTGATCGCCAGGATCACCGCCAGCAGCACCCAGGCCAGCTTGCCCGTGAGTTCCAGCATGCGCTCATGCAGCTTGCCCTCGGTTTTCACGATCAGCCAGGTGCTGCCCAGCACGGCGTATGCCACCACCACGCCAACGCCGCAGAACAGCGGGAAGGGCTGCAGCCAGTCCAGCGGCCCGCCCGAAAAGGTGCGCCCGGTCACCTTGATGCCGTCGATGTATGCGCCCAGCGAAACGCCCTGGAAGAACGCCGCCACCAGCGAGCCGCAGATAAACGCCTTGTCCCAGACGTGGCGCTCGCGGTCATTGGCCTTGAAGCGGAACTCGAACGCCACGCCGCGAAAGATCAGCCCCAGCAGCATGAGGATCAGCGGCAGGTAGAGCGCGCTGAGCACCACCGAGTAGGCCAGCGGAAACGCGGCCAGCAGGCCAGCGCCGCCCAGCACCAGCCAGGTCTCGTTGCCGTCCCACACGGGGGCCACCGTGTTCATCATCACGTCGCGGTCATGACGGTCCGGCACGAAGGGATACAGCATGCCGATGCCCAGGTCGAAACCGTCCATCACCACATACATCATCACGCCAAAGAAGATGATGACGGCCCAGATCAGAGAGAGGTCGATGCCCATGATGATCAGCTCCTGCTGTCGGCCAGGCGGTTAGCGGAGGCGACCGCATTCGGTACGTCGCCGGGATCGTCCACGGCGGACAATGGCCTCGCGGGCGTGCCCTCCACGGCGTGGCCGCCGTCGGGTTCCGGATCGCCCTCGTGCTCGACCGGGCCCTTGCGTACCAGCCGCATCATGTAGGCGATGCCCACGCCGAAGACGAAGAAATAAGCCACCACGAAGAGCGCAAGCGAGAACGCCAGCTCAGGCACGCCGTGCGGCGAGACCGCGTCGGCGGTGCGCATTACGCCGTAGACCACCCACGGCTGGCGCCCGATCTCGGTGGTGAACCAGCCGGCCAGGATCGCGACCAGCCCGGTCGGGCCCATCCATAGCGCCATGCGCAGGAACGCGCGTGAGTGGAACAGCTTGCCGCCCCGGCGCAGCAGCAGGCTCCAGAGGCCGAGCAGGATCATCAGCGTGCCCAGCCCCACCATCACGCGAAAGCTCCAGAAGATGATGGTGGAGTTCGGGCGGTCTTCCGGCGCGAACTCCTTCAGGCCCTGGATCTGGCCATCGAGGCTATGGGTGAGGATGAGGCTGCCCAGGCGCGGAATTTCCACCGCGAAGCGGGTTTCCTCGCGCGCCATGTCGGGCCAGCCGAACACGATCAGCGGCAGCGCCTCGTCGCCGCGATTTTCCCAGTGGCCTTCAAGCGCGGCGATCTTGGCCGGCTGGTGCTTGAGCGTGTTGATGCCATGCATGTCGCCAATGACGGCCTGGATCGGCGCCACGATCAGCAGCATCCACATCGCCATCGACAGCATCTTGCGGATGGCCGGGTTGTCGCGCCGGCGCAGCAGGTGCCAGGCGGCGGAGGCGCCCACGAACAGCGCGGTGGCGAGGAAGGCCGCCACGCTCATATGCACGAGGCGGTACGGGAACGACGGGTTGAGGATGACAGCCAGCCAGTCCACCGGCACCACGCGGCCATCGACGATCTCGAAGCCCTGCGGGGTTTGCATCCAGCTATTGGAGGCCAGGATCCACGTGGCCGAGATCAGCGTGCCGAGCGCCACCATCAACGTGGCGAAGAAATGCAGGCCGGGGCCGACCCGGCTCCAGCCGAACAGCATCACGCCCAGGAAGCCGGCCTCCAGGAAGAACGCGGTCAGCACCTCGTAGGCCAGCAAGGGGCCGGTCACGCTGCCGGCGAAGTCCGAGAAGAAGCTCCAGTTGGTGCCGAACTGGTACGCCATGACCAGCCCCGACACCACGCCCATGCCGAAGTTGACGGCAAAGATCTTGGACCAGAAGTGATAAAGGTCGCGGTATACCGTGTTTTGCGTGCGCAACCAGCAACCTTCCAGCACGGCCAGGTAGCTCGCCATGCCGATGGTGATGGCCGGGAAAATGATATGGAAGGAAATCGTGAAGCCGAACTGGATCCGTGCCAGGTCGAGCGCGCTCAAACCAAACATGTCGTGACCTCCGGGATGCGCGTCGCTGTGGCGCAGGTCATCAGATTAGACCACTGTGCGAGCGTATTGGGCGGCTCTTTTTTTTGGGGAAGTGGCGGTGCCGGCAGGTGGCGGTGTACGCCAGCCGTGGCAGAACCTGATCGGGCGGGCAGGGTTGAAGCGGGGATGTCCATGAGCATTGCCGGAAGATTGGGCACGGCGGCCCGGTCGGGCGATTCGCATTGTGTGCGTTTCGCGCCGGGCGCATGCCATGGACACCATGCTACCGGCAGGAGGCGGAAGATAACAGAAGCAACCGCCGACAAAAAGACCGTATCAGTTTTTGTCGGCGGCCGGACGTTGGTGGCTAGACCGCAGACACCGATGACGCCCGCCCCGGCGCCTTGCCACCCAGCGCCGGCGGTGCGGTGACGATGGACTTCAGCCCAGGCTGGGCCGCGCGCAACTGATCCAGGCGCGGCAGCGGCCGGCGCAGCGCCTCCGACCCCGCAAAGGCTTGCTCCATGGCATGCGCCACGCCCAGCGTGTGGTGATCGGCGCGGAAGCGTCCCACCACCTGCAGGCCGAACGGCATGCCGGCATGGTCCAGGCCGCAGGGCAGGCTGATGGCGGGGTGGGTGGTCAGCGTGACCACATAGGTGGGGGCCAGCCAGCGGTAGTAGTTCTCCTGCTTTTCGCCGTTGATGGTCTCGGCGTAGAGGCTGGTCCAGGGGAACGGCGAGACCGGCGTGGTGGGCGACAGGATCACGTCATAGTCTTCAAAGGCGGCCTGGAAGCGGCCCAGGATGCGGGTCTGCTCGGCCTGCGCCCAGGCGCTGTCGCTCAGCGACATGGCCGCGCCCATCTCGTAGTTGGCGCGCGTGTTCGGGCCCAGGCTCTGCGGATCGCGCTGGTAGGCCTCGTGCATGCCGGCGACAAAGCTCTCGGCGCGCAGCACGTCGAAGCAGCGGTGTGCCTCGCCCAGGTCGAACTGGATTTCGTCGCAACGGCGGAACAGGTGCCGCATGGCGGCGATCTTGTCGCGAAAGACCTGCCGGATCTGGTTGTCGACCGCGCACACGCCGAAATCCTCGGTCCAGCCCACCCGCAGCGAGCCCAGGTCGACATTGGCCGGCAGCAGGAACGACATCGGGTCGAGCGCATAGGTGAGCGGGTCGCTAGCCGACACGCCGGCCGAGGCCGCCAGCTGCAGGCAGGCATCGGCCACGGTGCGGCCCATCGGGCCGACCACGGAGATTGGCGTCCAGCCCAGCAGCTTGCGCGAGCTGGGCACGACGCCGGGCGACGGGCGGAAGCCCACCACGCCGCATTTGGCGGCGGGGATGCGCAACGAGCCGCCGGTGTCCGAGCCGGTGCAGACCGGCAGCATGTCGGTCGCCAGCGCGGCAGCGGAGCCGCCCGAGGATCCCCCTGCGTTCAGGTTGGGGTTGAAGGGGTTGCCGGTGGCGCCCCACACCGCGTTGCGAGAATTGGCGCCCGCGCCCATCTCGGGGATGTTGGTCTTGCCGGTGACGATGGCGCCGGCCGCGCGCAGGCGGGCTACCAGCACGTTGTCGGCGCTGGGCACGTTGTCGCGGTACAGCGGCGAGCCGTAGGTGGTGAGCAGGCCTGCCGTGGCTTCCAGGTCCTTCACGCCCAGCGGCAGGCCGTGCAGCAGGCCCAGCGGCGCGCCGTCGAGCACGGCGCGCTCGGCCGCGCGGGCTTCTTCGCGGGCGCGGTCATAGCAGGTGGCGGTGATGGCGTTGATGAAGGGGTTGACCGCCTCGATGCGGGCGATGCACGCCTCCAGCAATTCGACGGGCGAGATCTCCTTGCTGCCGATCATGCGGCGCAGCGCCACGGCGGATTGGGCTAGCAGGTTATCGGTCTGGGTCATGGTGAAATTCTCTGGCATTGTGGTGAAAGCGGCGCGCCGGCATGGCAGGCGAGGCGCCATTGCAGTCGGATTGGCTACATCGCGCGGCTAGCGGCTCAGCCCGCGCGCCGACACCGGCCACAGGCAGGCCACGGCCTGCCCGCGCACCCCCACGATCTCGTCGTACAGGTTGAGGGTGGGGTCGCAATGGCCCGGCACCAGCAGCACCTGGCTGCCGAGGTCCGGCAGGCCGGCCGCGCCGGTTCCGGGGAGCGGCTCGACAATGCCGTGCTCGTCGTTGGCCGCCACATAGGCCAGCGCGCGGTCCTGGCCGTGGGCGCCCCACACCAGCGGCAGGCCGGAGTCCACCGCCATCGATTTCAGGCCCGCATCCAGCACGACGCGAGGCGAAGGCTGCGTTGCCGCCGCCACGCTCATCACGGTGGTGGCGATAAACAAACTGTGCTCGAAGCGCAGCGCGCCGCTGTATTCGTTGCGGCCGTAGTCGGCGTCCATGAAGACATAGGAGCCGGGCTGGATTTCCGTATAGACGGCGCTGCGCAGGTCGAACTCCACGCTGCCGCTGCCGCCGCCGGTCACCGTGGCACAAGCCACGCCAGCCTCGGCCAGTTCGGCGACGATGGCGGCGGTACGCGCCGCGGCATCGGCCGCTGACTGCCGGCGCGCAGCGTAGTCGCGCACATGCTGGATGCCGCCGTGATACGCCTGCAAGCCGCGGAACTCGAGTTGCTGGTGCGCGCCGATGGCTTGAACGAGGCGCAGCGCGGCAGCCGCGTCGGCCACGCCGCAGCGTCCCTGGCCCACGTCGATTTCCACGAACACGCCAATGCGGCTGCGGGCTTGCCCGGCGGCCGCTGCCAGCGCGTCGACCTGTCGCGCATCATCCACGCAAACGCTCATCCGTGCATGCAGCGCCAGGCGGGCCAGCAGCGCGGCCTTGGCCGCACCGGCAATCTCGTTGCTGATATGGATGTCCTTGACCCCGGCCTGCACGAACGGCAGCGCCTCGCTGACCTTCTGGCAGCAGATGCCGACCGCGCCGCGCGCGATCTGCGCCAGTGCAATCTCCGGGCACTTGTGCGCCTTGGCATGCGGGCGCAGTTGCATGCCCGCCTTGTCGGCGGCTTGCTGCATCTGCGCCAGGTTGCGCTCGAAGGCGTCGAGGTCGAGCATCAGCGCCGGCGTGTCGATGGCGGCGGCGGGTTGGCCGACGACGGCACAGGCGCCGAGCCGCAGGGTGGCTGAAGTGGAATCAGGGAGCGTCATGTGTCGGACTGTCTCGGGTTGTCTCGGATCGTTCTGGATGGCATGGCGCCGCCTCGGGGGCGGCTGTGCTTGCGATGATGTGGGCTGGAGGCGGGCGCTGTCAAACCAGGCCCGCCTCGGGCCGTTTGCCTGCGTTCAGTCCGCCGTGATATTGGCGCGCTGCGCAATGGCGCGCATGCGCGGCAGCTCCTTGGTGATCAGCGCGGTCACCTCCGCGCCCGTGCCGTAGGACGGTTCGAAGCCATTGTCCAGCAGCTTCTTGCGCGTGTCCGGATCGGCCATGGTCTCGGCCAGCGCCTTTTCCAGCTTGGCCTTCACCTCGGGCGGCAGGCCGCGCGGTGCTACCACGGCCAGCCAGGTATCCATATCCGTACCCGGGTACCCGCTTTCCGCCACGGTGGGCACGTCGGGCAGCAGGGACGAACGCTTGGCGGTGGTGACCGCGATGGCCTTGACCTTGCCGGCGCGGATCTGCGGCACGGCCGCCGAGACGGTATCCACCGAGAACGGGATCTGGCCGCCGATCAGGTCGGTCATGGCCGGCGAGCTGCCACGGTAGGGCACGTGCAGCATCTTGATGCCGAGATCGTTCAGCAGCATCTCGCCGGCGAACTGCGCGGTGGTGCCCGTGCCGAACGAGCCGTAGGAGAACTTGCCGGGCGTAGCCTTCACCGCCGCGGCGAGCTGCTTGAGGTTGTTGATGGGCACATCGCGGTTGGCCAGCAGGATCAGGCCGGTGCGCCCGGTCAGCCCGATCGGCTCGAAGCTTTTGAGCGGGTCATAGGGCAGCTTGGGATGGATCGCCGGATTGACCGTGAACGTGGTGCCCGAGCTGACCAGCAGCGTATAGCCATCCGGCGCGGCCTTGGCCACCATGCCGGCGCCCACGATGGTGCCGGCGCCCGGCCGGTTGTCGATCACCACGGTCTGGCCCAGGTGGTCGCCGAGCTTCTTCGCCAGCAGCCGGCCGATGACATCGGTGGCGCCGCCGGGCGGGAAGGGGATCACCATCTGGATCGGGTGCGTGGGGTAGGCCTGGGCCAGCGCACTGCCGGCAGGCACTGCTAGGCAACAGGCGGCCAGACATGCAAGCTTGAAGGTGTGGACGGGTTTCATGCTGACTCTCCTGCGTTCGACGATGAGGGGGATGGCTGATAGCGGTGAGCGGATCAGATTGCGAGCGCCGCCGCCTTGTCCAGAAAGCCTTGGTACTCCGCCTGTGGCACGAACAGCCCGCCGGTGGTCCACACCAGGTGCGTGGCTTGCGGCATGGCGGCTTCGAGCTGGTGACGGGCCAGGTAATCGCGCCCCGCCGCGCTTTCGCACAGCATGCGCGGCCCGCTGAAGCCGGCAGCAGCCGAGGGCTCGATGCGCAGTCGTTCCGTGCGCCATGCCAGGGCCAGGTGTTCGAACAAGGTATCGTCCGCCACCGTGAACACGCCGGACAGCAGCGGGCGCATGACGGCAGCGGCCAGCTCTGAGGCGCGCGGCACGGCTAGCCCATCGGCCTCCGTGCGGTTGCTCAGGCCATAGTCATAGACGGACGGATTGCCAACGCCTGCCATCATCTGCACCAGGAAGCAGGGCGACTGGGTCGGCTCGGCAAACACGCAGTGCACGTGCGGCCCGAACAGTTGCCGCATGCCGAAGGTGATACCGGCCGGCGCGCCGCCCACGCCGCAAGGCAGGTAGACGAAGAGCGGGTGCGCGGCATCGACGCGGATCCCATGCGCGGCGAGTTGCTGGCGCAGGTGCAGCGCCGCGGCGCTATAGCCCAGCAGCAGCGACAGCGAGCGCTCGTCGTCCACAAAGTAGGTGAACTCGTCGCGCTGCGCCTGGCGGCGGCCGGCGGCAACGGCTTCCTCGTAGTCGCCGGCGTGCTCCACCACCTCCACGCCACGGTTGCGCAGCCGCGCCTTCTTCCATGCCTTGGCATCCGACGACATATGCACGGCCGCGCGAAAACCCAGCGCCGAAGCCATCACGCCAATGCTCAGGCCAAGGTTGCCGGTGGAGCCCACCGCCACCTGGTAGCGCGCGAACAAGGCGCGGGCCGCGGGCTCCCTCAGTGCCAGGTAATGCGCCGGCCCGTTGCGGCCGGGGCCGAGCAGGCCGTGGCGCAGCGCCAGGCTCTCGGCAAATTCCAGCATCTCGTGGATGCCGCCGCGCGCCTTGATGGAGCCCGCGACCGGCAGGCTGTGGTCGGCCTTGACCCAGAGCTGGCCCTGGCTCTGCGCCAGCCCAAGGGCTGCCTGCATGGACGGCACGGCCACCAGGGGCGACTCGATGACGCCATTCGTCTCGGCCAGCTCGGGAAACAGCGCCGGCAGCAGCGGGGCAAAGCGGGCAATGCGCGCCTGTGCGGACTCGACATCAGCTAGACTAATGCTGCGCTCGCCAGCGGCCTGGGCGGGTGGGGGCGTGCCGGCGCGCGCCGGATTGCACCAGAGCAACGGCGTGGCTGCCGCCAGGCTGGCGCGCAATGCTGCTGCATTTTCCGGGTTGGCGGCGGGTGATGCGTTCATGGCAGAAGGCTGGTTCATCGGAAAGGGATAGGCTGCTGCGGGTTCCAGGGTGACTGCATTGTTGGCCCGCACGGCACAGCTGGCAATCCATTTATATTTAGCGAGGCATTAGTATGACTAATGGCAATCTGGGGGTGGATATGGGTATCCGCGGCCACTTATGAGTACCTTGTTATCGTCCTCCTTGCTGAGCTGGCTGCGATGCTTCGAGGCGTCGGCGCGCCATTGCAACTTCACCCACGCGGCCACGGAACTGTGCGTGACACAGGGCGCGGTCAGCCAGCAGGTGAAGCAGCTGGAGCAGTGGCTGGACCGGCCCTTGTTCCTGCGCACACCGCGCGCACTGGTGCTGACGCCCGAAGGCGAGCGGTTGCGCTTTGTGCTATGCGAATCCTTTCAGGCCATCGAAAGCACGCTCACCCAGCTACGCAAGCCGCGCGAAGCCGGCCCCATTGCGCTGAGCTGCGCACCATCGTTTGCCATGCGCTGGCTGACCCCGCGGCTGGGCGATTTTTTCCGTGATCACCCCGAGGTGGGGCTGCGCGTCTACGGCGAATTCCACGCGCTGGACCGCACCCGGATGGTGCGTGATGGCATCGACGCGGCCGTGCGCTTCGACCTGGGCGGCTATGACGACCTCAAGGCCCGGCTGTTCCTGGACGAATGGCTGCTGCCGGTGGCGAGCCCCGCCTTCCTGGCCGCACATCCCGGTTTGCGCACGCCCAAGGACCTGAAGGGCGCCTGGCTGCTGCACGACGTGAGCCCGTGGGACGGCGCGCAAGCGTTCGAGGAATGGCGCCACTGGCTGCAGGCGGCGGGGGTGGAGGCGGACGTGGGCGAACTGGACGCGGGGCAGCGCTTCAACCTGTCGCAGCTGGCCGTGGGCGCGGCGCTGGCCGGGCAAGGCATCGCGATGGGGCGCTCGGCGCTGGTGCTGGAAGATATCGAGGCCGGCCGCCTGGTCGACCTGTTCGGCATCCATGCGCGCTCGCAGGCGTCTTATTTCTTCGTCTGCGCGCATGGGCAGACGCCGCATATCGCCATGGTGGAGGACTGGCTGGCGGCCGAGGGCGCGCGCTTCGACGCGGCGCGGGCCAAGGTGCTCGACGTGCAGGCACGCGGCGTGAAGGCCGCCGGAAGGTGACAAACCGTTCAATCCCCGGCATAGTTTGCGGCTTTCGCGCGGCATAGCGCGGCATGGCGTGGCTTTCGGGCATTCGCGTTACCGATGGAATTTCCTGTCCTGATCCTGGCGCTGGGCGCCATCGTGGCCGGCTTCGTGCAAGGCTTGTCCGGGTTTGCCTTCGCCATGGTGGCCATGTCCTTCTGGGTCTGGACGGTGGAGCCACGCCTGGCCGCGACGATGGCCGTGTTCGGCTCGCTGACCGGGCAGGTGGTGGCGGCGGTGACGGTGCGGCGCAGCTTTTCGCCTCGGCAGTTGCTGCCCTTCGTGGCCGGCGGCATCCTGGGCATTCCCATTGGCGTGGCGATCCTGCCGGCGCTCAACCCCGGCGTGTTCAAGGCTTGCCTGGGCGGGCTGCTGGTCATCTGGTGCCCGCTCATGCTGATGTCCAGGCAACTGCCGCATATCCGGGCCGGTGGACGCGTGGCCGACGGCGTGATCGGTGCGGCCGGCGGCATCATGGGTGGGATCGGCGGCTTTACCGGCGTCATCCCCACGCTGTGGTGCACCCTGCGCGGGCTGGCCAAGGACGAGCAGCGCGCCATCATCCAGAACTTCAACCTGGCTACGCTGGCCGTGACCATGGCCACCTATGTCGGCACCGGCATCGTCACGCGCGACATGCTGCCCATGTTCCTGGTGGTGGGGCCGGCCATGCTGGTGCCCAGCATCCTGGGCGCGCGGCTGTACATCGGCATCAGTGACATCGCATTTCGCAGGATCGTGCTGAGCCTGCTGACCGCATCCGGCGTGGCACTGCTGTCTGCCTCGCTGCCGAAGCTGCTGGGGACGTTGCACTGATAGTCCTTAGCCTGCGCGCGGTGCGGCTCAGGTGTGAAAGGTCTCAGTCTGCGTTTCCGCCTCTGCCTGCACCGGCGCATTGACGCTGCTGCGCTCGAACTCCGCGATCACCTGCGCCCCGAGCAGCAGCAAGGTGGCGGCAATCTCCAGGCTCAGCAGCACGACGATCGCGGTGGTCAGCGAGCCATACACCACGCTCACCTGCGACAGCGTGGCGAAGTACCAGACCAGCAAGTGGCGCGAGATCTCCCACAGCAGCGCGGCGCTCACCGCGCCGATCAGCGCATGGCGCAGCGACAGCCGGCCCACCGGCATCACCAGGTAGATGGAGGTCAACAGCAGGATCTCCCCCGCCAGCCCGAGCAGGTAGAGCAGGGTGCCGGAGATCCGGTCCAGCGACAGGTCATGCCCCAGCACTTCCACATGCCGCTCGCCAAACGCCTGCAGGCTGCCCGAGACCACCGTGACCAGCAACAGTCCGATGCTAAGCACGACGATATAGCAGTACGGCAGCACCGCCGACACCAGGAAGTGCCGGCGGCGTATCGCCACCCGGTGCACAAAGATCACCGACATGGCGTTCTCCAGCACCGTGAACGCCAGCGAGCTGAAAAAGATCATGCTCACCAGCAGCACCCAGCCGATCACCCCGCGGTTTGCCAGGAAGTTGGCCAGTTCGCCGACCAGCGCGCGGGATTGCCCCGGCACCAGCCACTCCAGGTAGCGCGACAAGGTGGCCAGTAGCAACTCCGGCTCGATCACATGGGACAGCGCGATCACCATCAGGATCAGCAGCGGCACGATCGACAGCAAGGCGTAGTACGCCACGGCCCCAGCCAGCAGCAAGCCCTGGTTGGCACGGAAATGCCGGAGCGTGCGCAGCACGAAGCGCCATGGGTGCCTCAGCACCAGTCGGGCGCGCGCATCGAGTATCTGCATGGCAGAGGATGGGTCAGTTCGTCATTGCAGGGACGGCGGGAGAAAGTGCGGGCCACGGCGCGTTGCGGGTCGGGAAGTCCCTTTCACGGCGCATCCGTGTTCTCTCAATGTGGTGCATCGCGAGCCGCGCGGCAAGCCGTGGTTGTCCTACACCGGCTTGCGTCATTCTCCGACAGAAATGCAGGCAGGCAAGGCTATGCTTGCATGAAGCATGGCGCGCGCTGCGCGCACATGCTTCCCTCGCCGGCACCCACGCGGCACTCACACGACCATCACGCGACCATCACGCGACCATCACGACAGGAACCGCAATCCCATGGCTGATCTGAACGCCGGCCCCGCTGCGGCCAGCCAGTCGTCTGTCCCAGCGGATGCCATTGGCGGCGTCGGCGAAGGCCGGACGGCGCCCTCGGCCAGCCAGCCGCCGGCGCCTGAAGCCGTAGCTGCGGGCGCTCCGGCGGCCCAGCCGGCCGCGACCGCAACCGTTCCCGACCCGGGCAGGCGCGGCGAACTGGCACTGACCATCCTCGCGGTGCTCGCTTCGCTCTACACGCTGCACCTGGCTAGCGCTTTCGTGATCCCCGTGGTGCTGGCGGTGGTCGTTGCCTATATGCTCGATCCGCTGGTCACGGTGCTGTGCGGCCGCCGCATCCCGCGCGTGCTCGGCGCCTCGCTGGTGCTGCTGGCGTTGCTGGCCGGCGTGGTCTGCTGCGCCTACCTGTTGCAGGATCAGGTAGCCGGCCTGATCGACCGTTTGCCGGAAGTGGCCACCAAGCTGTCGCGCTCCATAGGCGCCTTGCTCAGCGGAGACGACTCGATGGTGCAAAAGATCCGGCGCGCCGCCACGGTTCTGGGCGGCACCGGGCAAGGGCCGCCCGTGCGTGGCTCCCGGATCGTGGTGGAGCGCGCCGGGGATTCGCTCAACAATATCCTGCTGGCAGGTTCCGTGGGCGTCTTTGCCGTCGCCGGCCAGGTGGCGGTGGTGTTGTTCCTCGCCTTCTTCATGCTGGTGTCCGGCGACATGTTCAAGCGCAAGTTCATCAAGATGGCGGGTACCACGCTGTCGCAGAAGAAGATCAGCGTGCACATGCTCGATGAAATCAACCGGCAGATCCAGCGTTACATGGTGATGCTGCTGGTCACCAACGCGATGGTGGGCTTGCTGACCTGGTTCCTGCTGAAATGGCTGCACGTGGACAACGCCGGCACCTGGTCGCTGGCCGCTGCCGCCTTGCACCTGGTGCCTTACTTCGGCGCGGTACTCATTGCGGTTTGCATCGGGCTGGCTGCCTTCATGCAGTCGGGCGACTTTGCCCTGGCGGCAATGGCGGCAGGCGGCTCGTTGCTGGTCGCCACGCTGATCGGCGCGCTGGTGACCACCTGGATGACGGGGCGCATGGCCAAGATGAACGCCGTCGCGGTGTTCGTCGTGCTGCTGCTCTTCACCTGGCTATGGGGCACCTGGGGCGTGCTGCTGGCCATTCCCATTGCCGTGATCGCCAAAGTGGTGGCGGACCATGTGGAGGGGCTGGAAGTGTTGGCGGAGTTTCTGGGCGAGTGAGGGTGGCTCAATCCGCAGCCGCAAAACGCCTCACCACCGCCGCCACATCGGGCGGAACCGTGTCCGCCGCGCAAGCCAGCAGATGCAGCGTCTGTCCCGTGCGCAGCGTCAATGTCGCATCTCGCTCGCCGAAGCGCAGCTTGCCTTCGGCAAACACGCGCTCCTGGCAATCGCCCTGGCTCATCGACACAAACTGCAACGGCAGCGCTTGCCGCGGGCTATTGCCCGTGTTACCCGTATTGTCCGCGGCTACCCACAGCCACTGGTATTTGCGCGAGCGCGGCGCGTCGGCGGGCAGGCCGAGGCGCTTGATTTCCAGCACCGTGCCTGCGGCTGCGGTGAAAGCGAAGAGAACCTCGTAGGCAGGCGATGCTGGCTGGGTTTGCGTCATGGCTTGCTGGATATCCGCAGGAAACAGGAGCGCGATTCTACCCGCAGCCGAGAACGCCCGCGTCGCGCACGCCATGCATATCGATAGGCGAACACCTTCATTCCATGCCCAAAGCTGCAGCGCTAACATGGCTGGCAAGCGAGCCGGCATCACAAGTGCCGGTCGCGCCTTGATAACAGCGGCCAGCTTGCGCGCCGCCGCGCATCGGCGTGGCGCGCGAAGCGCCGCAACCATGAGTGTGGAGCCTGCATGCAACGCCGTAGTCTATTCAAATCCATTGCCCTGGCCGCCGCCATGATCGTGCTGCCGGCCGCGCACGCCGCTGACCAGGTGGTGCGCCTTGGCACCATGAGCGGCCCCGACGCGCAGATCTGGGAGGTTGTGCGGACCGTGGCCAAGCGCAGTGGCCTGGACGTGAAGATCATCGAATTCAACGACTATGCCCAGCCGAATGCCGCGCTGGATGCCGGGGACCTGGACGCCAACGGCTTCCAGCACCAACCTTTCCTTGACAGCCAGATCGAGGCGCGGCGCTACAAGATCGCCAATGTTGGCTTGACGTACGTGGCGCCGATGGGCTTTTACGCGAAGAAGCTCAAGTCGCTGAAGGACCTGCCGGACGGCGCCAGGGTGGGCATCCAGAACGATCCGTCCAATGGCAACCGCGCGCTACTGTTGTTGCAGAAAGAGGGCCTGATCACGTTGCGCGATGGCGCCGGCAAGAACGGCAAGAACGCCACGCCGCTCGATATCAAGGCCAATCCCCGCAAGCTGAAGATCGTGGAACTGGACTCGGCCATCCTGCCGCGCTCGCTCGATGACCTGGCCGTGGCTTCCATCAATACCGACTACGCGGTCAAGGCCGGCCTCAGCCCGACCAAGGATGCGATTGCCACCGAAGACCTGCGCGGCCCCTATGCCAACCTGATCGCGGTGCGCACGCAGGACAAGGACAAGCCGTGGGTCAAGCCGCTGGTGGCGGCCTACCAGTCGCAGGAAGTGCGCGACTTCCTGGCCACGCAGTTCAAGGGCGCGATCCTGCCGGCGTTCTGACCGACCGCGCTTTGGAGGATAGCGCTGGCTATGCGGCCAGCGCTTCCTCGACAAACAGCAACCGGTCATTGCCCCAGAACAGTTCGTCACCGACGAAGAAGCTTGGGGCACCGAACACGCCGCGTGCTACCGCGGCCTCGGTGGCCCGCTTCAGGGCATCTTTCACCGCTGGGTCATCGATCATCCCCAGCACCTGGCGCGCGTCGAACCCGGCGGCCGTCAGCACGGCGCCAATCTCGGCGGGGTCGTTCAGGTTGCGCTGAAGTTCCCACATGGCGGCGAATATCGCTTCCACATAGCGGTGGAACGCGGCCTCGTCCTGCAACTGGAAGCCGACGGCGGCGCGCATCAGCGCCAGCGTGTTGACCGGGAAATGCGGATTCTGCTGCAGGTTTGCACCGTACCGGCGCGACCAGCGCGCGGAGTCGGTCTTCGACCAGCGGCCCTTGGCGGGGATCTCCGCGGGGCTGTGGTTGCCGGTGGCCTTGAACACGCCGCCTAACAGGATGGGCCGCCATACGATCTGCGCGCCGGTGCGCTGCGCCACGCGCGGCAATTCCTTGTAGGCCAGGTAGGAATAGGGGCTGCCGAAGTCGAAATAAAACTCCACTTGCCTGCTCATGTCGTTGTCTCCGCTTGGTATCGTGACGCGTTCTCGATGCTGCTTTTCGTTCATGCCCTGCGCGCTTACCAAGGCTCGATCCACGGACGGATGTCCAGCTCGTGCGTCCACGCGTCGCGCGGCTGCTGGTGCAGCATCCAGTAGGTATCGGCGATGTGCTCCGGATTGACGATGCCGTCGTCCTGCTTGGTGGCGTAGCGGTCGGGGAAGTTCGAGCGGATAAAGTCGGTGTCGATGGCAGCGTCCACCACCAGGTGCGCCACGTGGATATTCTTCGGCCCCAGTTCCCGCGCCATGCTCTGGGCCAGCGCGCGCAGGGCATGCTTGGCCCCCGCGAAGGCGCTCATGCCGTCGCGCCCGCGCAGGCTGGCGGTAGCGCCGGTGAAGAAGATCGAGCCGTGCCCGCGAGGCAGCATCACGCGGGCGGCCTCGCGCCCCATCAGGAAGCCGCCGAAGCAGGCCATCTCCCAGACCTTGAAGTACACGCGGGATGTGGTTTCCAGCACCGAGAACCGCACATTGGCGCCGATATTGAAGATCGCCACCTCCAGCGGCGCGATCTCGCGCTCGATGCGCTCGATCAGCGCCACCGTCTCGTCCTCCTTGCGGGCATCGCAGGCAAAGCCGTAGGCCTCGCCACCCTCGGCCCGGATCTGCTCGACCAGCGGCGTGAGCTTGTCGGCACTGCGGCGCGTCACGCAGGCGATATAGCCCTCGCGAGCAAAACGGCGCGCAATGGCGCCGCCCGTGGCGTCGCCGGCACCCACCACAAGGATGGCTTTCTTGTTGGACATGGCTTGTCTCCAGTCTTGGAATGATCCGCCCGGCATGGCCGGACGGGCTTTCTGCGCTCTTGCCCACGCTGGCCGCTTTCCTCGGGAGCCGATCTGGCGTAAGCTGAACGATCGTTTAGCAAACGAACGTTATGGTATGTATGCAGGTCGCGTCAAGCGGCATCTGCCCCAGGACAATCTCAGGAACTGCAATGCGTTATTCCGCCACTCACAAAGCTGCCACCCGCGAGCGGGTGCTGGAGGCCAGCGGCGCGCTGGTCAAGCGCGAGGGCTTTGCGTCGACGGGCGTTGACCAGCTGATGGGCGCCGCCGGCCTGACCGGCGGGGCTTTCTACAGCCATTTCGATTCCAAGCAGGCATTGCTGCGCGAGGTGATCGAGCGCGAGCTACAGCGCAGCCGGGAGCTATTGCTGCCCGACGGGCAGGGAGACGACGGCGCCTGGCTGGCAAGGATGCTGGATTGCTATCTCACCATGGGGCATGTGCGGCATCCGGAAACAGGCTGCCCGTTGCCCAGCCTGGGCGCGGAGATCGCCCGGGCCGATGCCCACACGCGCCAGGCCTGCGAGGACGGCATGGTGGCCATGCAGCGGGAGCTGGCGGTACGGCTCGGGAGCGGTGAAGCGGCCTGGGGCGTCATCTCCCAGTGCGTTGGGGCGTTGATGCTGGCGCGCACGGTGGCCAACCAGGATGTGGCCAGGGAGATACTGGCGGGGGCACGGGCGATGCTGGAGCAGGCTGGCGGTCTTGCGGGTGACTTGGGGATGTAGCGCAATGGCGTTTGCTTTAACATGCCATCTGCATGCGACGGGACATTCGGGCACATTCAGGCACATTCAGGCACATTCAGACAGGACCCCCACCGATGAGGAACGTATTCCTGATTCCCCTTGTTTCGGCATTGCTTGCCTTTGGCAGCGCAGCCCGTGCCCAGGTCGATGACCAGTCGAAGCCGCAGGCGCTGATCCAGACCGTGACGCAGCAGTTGCTGCGCGAAGTGCGCACCCGCGCGGTCGCGCCAGGCGATATCGCGCGCATTACCACGATCGTGAACAAGGACATCCTCCCGTACACCGATCTGAACCGCACCACGCAACTCGCCATGGGCCGCTACTGGCGCACCGCAACGCCGGCACAGCAGCAGCAAGTGGTGGAGCAGTTCAAGCTGCTGCTGATCCACACCTATGCCGGCGCTATCGCGCAGCTCCGCCCGGACCAGCAGATCGAGTATCCGCCGTCTCGCATCGAGCCGTCCGACACGGACGTGGTGGTGCGCACCGTCGCCACCAATATGAAAAGCGGCCAGCCAGTGCAGATCGACTACCGGCTGCACAAAACGCCGGAAGGCTGGCGTGTGTATGACCTGAACGTGCTGGGCGCCTGGCTGGTGCAGACCTACCGGCAGCAGTTCAACGAGCGCATTCAGCAAGGCGGAGTGGAGGGGCTGATCCAGTCGCTGACTGAGCGTAATGAGCGGCTTGTGTCTGGCAAGCAGTAGAAGGCTACAACAGCGCATTGCGCAACGCGGGCACACCGCACGGCACTCGCATTGGCTAACAAGTACGCGCGCATTTTCCGCCCGCTGGCTCCCCGGACAGGGCCAAGTGGGGCGGCACAATGCGGGACTGCGTGAAATTCCCACCTGCAATCATCTCAGCGCGTTCTCATGCCGAGTTCGAGCAGGCTCCAGGCCGCGCCGATCAATGCCTCTGGACTCACGGATTCCGGCCGCATCGCATCTTTCCGCAATGCCAGGCAATGAACCCCATCCATCATGGCCCAGAGGGCATTGGCGGTGCTTTCAGGGTTGAGGCCTGGATTGATCGGCTTGCGCGGCAAACCTCGCCCTTTTCAGGGCGGGGAAGGATAGCGCGGACGGCGTAGCCGTCCTTTGGGCCCTTAGTGTGGCGTTCGCTGCTGCTCGATGTACTGGCGGATCACGTTGATCGGTGCGCCGCCGCAGCTTCCGGCGAAGTAGATCGGCGACCAAAGCGCACCGCCCCACAGCTTACGCCGGATGCTCGGATAGTTCTTTTTGCGGATCATCCGGCTCGAAACGCCCTTCAGGCTGTTCAGCCTTCAAGGAACGTGAACAGTGCTTGGCGGGCCTCGTCATACGACGCCCCAGACTCCTGACGGCTGGAGCGAGGAAGTGCAAACGTGAGTTGACAGATTTCTTTCGGACCCACGCGAATTGACACTTTTATTGCGCTTCGAGTAGAAGGAAATGTGTCAAAACAGCGGCACTAAGGCGCATCAGACCACGGCAAGGGTGGCGACAGAATTAATACACTCTACGCCAGTCGGTTGCAGAGCAGAGTGCGAATGTCGGAGCGGGGTCGGAAGCCGTCGATGACCGCCGTCGGCCCTCGAATGGTGAGCCGATGTCAGCGTTCGGCCATGAGGCGTCGTTCGGTATCGCTACTGCGTGGATCGAGAGCCAATAGGGCGGAGCCCTCTCACCAAATAGGGCAATCCCCTAGCCTCTTTTCGGAAAGATTCCTTATTTATACGACCATCCGCAGGACATACAGTGCTCTTGTACTGTTGGATGCCGCGCCCCTTGGACAGGGGGCGGCGCAGAGCACGCGCTAAGCCATTGCTGCAGCCCAGTGAAGAGAACCCCCGCTTCACCGGCAGCGCATTCGCGGGCGCGGTACACGAACATCGAATCGCGCCGTCGAAGGATGGCAAGTGTCTCCAGCAAGAAAATGAATGTCGGGGATGTCATGAGAACCTCAGATTGGCATTGCGCCCGCGGCCTGTGGCGGCTGTGTAGATGGATCGCGACTGCGTGTATCTTCGCGAGTCATGCGCTGGCTGCCCACGCAGATGGAGGGATCACGGGCGCGGGCTCGAGCTTCTTCGATCCCCTGATGCAGAAATGGGCTGTCTCCTATCACGATAGAACCGGCCAACAGGTCATGTACCAATCTACTGGCTCAGGGGCTGGCATCGATCGGCTGAAAGCGGCCACAGTGAATTTTGGCGCCTCCGACATGCCGCTCAGACCAGACGAATTGCGCGCATCCGGACTCATACAGTTTCCGGTGGCGGCGGGCGGCCTCGTACCGGTGGTCAACCTGGATGGCATTGCCCCGGGGCAGCTTCACTTGACGGGTTCGCTGCTGGCCGACATCTACCTGGGCAAAGTCACCAAATGGGACGATCCGGCGGTCAAGGCCGTCAATCCCGGCCTCCTGCTCCCTCCCCTGAATATTGTTGTGATACATCGCGGTGATCGGTCTGGGTCGACCTTCACGTGGACGAACTACCTGTCCACGGTGAGTGCGCAATGGCGGGCACAGGTGGGGAGCGGCATAAGGGTCAATTGGCCCGTCGGGGTGAGCGTCACGAGCAGCCAACTTGTCGCCGCTTACGTCAAGCGGATCAAGGGCGCAGTCGGCTACGTAGAACTGTCTTACGCCGCGCCGGCGCACCTGCCGTATGTCATCGTCCAGAATAGAAGTGGCGCGTTTGTAGCACCCTCGGCCGTGAGTTTCAAGGCTGCGGTGGAATCCATGAACTGGGGCCGTGAGAACGATTTCTATCGAATCGAGCCCGATCCGCCGGGCTACCAATCCTGGCCGATTCCCGGCGTCGTATTCATCTTGATGGAAGCCAGCTCCAAGGACAAGGCTGGCGCGGCTGCCGCGCTGGCGCTTTTCCGCTGGGCCCTCAATGAGGGCCAGAAAGAGGCCGCCGCTGAGAACTACGGCACACTGCCGACAGACTTGATAGGAACAATAGAGACGTATCTGGCCGAGAACCTGTCTAATGGGCAAGTGAACGGAGTCGCCAACCTCGCCTTGCCCGAGAGCCGTGAAAGCGTGGTTCGCGTGAACAGACCCAGACTGGAGCAGCGAGGATATTGATTCAGCGGCAGCGGCACGCATTGCCTGCTGGCGATGGTCAAATCGCAGCTCGATCAGACTGCCGGTGGCCAGGAGCGGTCGTTGGAAGCTGGCGCGAAGTTTGGTAGGGAGCGGACGTTCCGGCGGCTCGGCTACGCCGCGCCTGCCCCGCGCCCCGCGTGGGCCAACGCCAGCGCCAGCCTTGCCCCCACTTCGGCGTTGTGTTTCACGAGTGCGATGTTTGTCGCCAAGCTGCGTCCACTCGTCAGCGCCTTGATGCAAGCCAGCAGGAAGGGGGTCACGGCCTTGCCGGTGATTCCTTGCGCTTTGGCCTCGGCGAGCGCCTGCTGGGTCAGCGCGTCGATCTCCTCGAACGTCATCGCTGCCGCTTCCGGCACCGGAGTGCTCAATACCACGCCGCCCGCGAGGCCCAAGTCCCACTTGGTACGGATGAAGCGTGCCTGCTCCGCCGCATCGTCCAGCCTGAAGTCCGCGCGAAAGCCGCTGTCGCGCGTGTAGAACGCCGCGAAATTGTCTTGCCCGCAACTGAGCACCGGCACGCCGTGCGTTTCCAGGTATTCCAGTGTGAGCCCGATGTCCAGGATGGACTTCGCACCGGCACAGACCACCGCCACTGAGGTCTTCGCCAGTTCCTGCAGGTCGGCCGAGATGTCAAAGGTCTCCTGCGCGCCGCGGTGCACGCCGCCAATGCCGCCGGTGACGAAGACCTCAATGCCGGCCAGCGCGGCACATATCATCGTGCCAGCCACTGTCGTGGCGCCGAGCCCGCCGCCGGCCAGCACGGCCGGCAGGTCGCGGCGGCTAACCTTGTGTACCTGGTCCGAGCGGCCGAGCAGTTCCAGTTCGTCGTCCGAAAGGCCGATGCGGATTCGCCCACCGATCAGCGCGATCGTTGCGGGCTCGGCTCCCAAGTCGCGGATCAAGGCCTCCACTTCGCGCGCAGTGCGAACGTTGTCCGGGTAGGGCATGCCGTGAGCGATGATGGTCGATTCCAGCGCCACGAGCGGGCGGCCAGCGGCCTGTGCAGCGGCCACAGGCGCGCTGCAGGTCAACCAGGAGTGGGCAAGGTCGGCAACCATGTCGATGCTCTCGGCGGTGTGATTCACTTGAGTGTGCAGCACAAGGCTGGTCCACGGCGCTGCTGTGCAAGCGCGGGGCGCCGTTTAAAGCGCCAATGGTGCACGAATCGCACGGCTGACTCAAGCACCCACTGAATCGCCGCAGCAAGCGCGCTTGACTTCAGTCAGCCAATTCCCGCCAGCCTCCAGGCGTCGACAATCATGTTCGCGCCCAGCACCAGCAGAACAGCGCCCATGGCCCAGCGTTGGGCCAGCAGGAGTCCCGGCCGGCGGGACAGGAGCGTTGCCATGCTGCCGGAGCAGATTGCCACGGCGCCATTGACGCACGCGAATGCGACAATCAACGACGACCCGAGCACGAGCGATTGCTGGAGAACGCTGCCGTTCCGATAGTTGATGAACTGGGGCAAGACCGACAGAAAGGTCATCGCCAGCTTGGGATTCAACAGGCTGGTGGTTGCGCCCATCGCAAACAGCCGGCGCGGCCGCTCGTGGGGCAGGTCGCGGACTTCCAGCGGGGAGCGGCCACCAGGCTTGACTGCTTGCCACGCCAGGTAGAACAGATAGAGCGCGCCAACGGCGCCCAGGATGCAGCTGGCATAGGGCACGCTCAGGAAGAACGCCGTGATGCCAAACGCCGCGCCAAACATGTAGAAGAGGTATCCGAGCATGACGCCAGCGAGGGATACCAGCCCGGCCTTGCGTCCTTGTGCGATGGAACGCGACATCACGTAGACCATGTTCGGGCCCGGCGTCACGGCTAGCATTCCTCCGATCGCCAGAAATCCGTAAATCGATTCCGTACCTTGCATGCTCCGTGTTCCCCAGTGGACATTGGCTGTAGTATCCACTTGATGAATGCCCGAGTAAAACGCGTTAAACTGAAGTTTTTGTTCAGCTTTTCTGATTAATATGAAGAAGCTCGATCTGGACGTGCTGGAGATGGTGGTCGCGGTCGCCGACACCGCCTCGTTTGCTCGGGGGGCGCAGACCGTGCACCGGTCTGCATCGGCGGTGAGCATGCAGATCAAGGCGCTTGAGGAAGCGCTTGGGAAGCCGCTGTTCGTGCGAACGACCCGAAACGTGACGATTACCGCCGAGGGAAAGACGCTGCTGGACTATGCCCGCCGCATGCTTGCGATGCGGGAAGAAGCATGGGCATCGGTAGTTCGCCCGGAGATGAAGGGCCGCGTCACCATTGGCGTGCCTGACGACTACGCCTCTTCATTGCTGCCGTCCGTGCTCAGGCAGTTCGCCATGGCTCACCCGCGGGTAGAGATTCGGGTGATCGGCATGCCCAGCAGCGCGCTCGTGCCATTGCTCAAGGACAATACGCTTGACCTGGCCTGCCTCACCAAAGCCAAGGGCATTCCCGGGGAATTCATCCGGTTCGAGCCGATGGTCTGGGTGGGGGCGGCCGTGAGAAAGGTTTGGAATGAGCGCCCGCTGCCCATCGCCGTTTTCGCCCACGGCAGTACGGCGCGAGCCAATGCCATCAGCGCGCTTGCGCGCGAGAACATCAAATACCGCATGTCCTATGAAAGCCCAAGTTTATTGGGTCTTGTCAGCATGGTCGAAGCGGGGCTTGCGGTAGCTCCGCTCGCAAGATGCAGCGTACCGGGGCATCTTGTGCAGTTATCCCAGAATGACGGCTTGCCACCGCTGGCTGATCTCGAAATTGTCCTCGCCCGCAGTTCCCGGTCCGCGCGGCCGCCCTGTGACTATCTCGCTGAACGGATTCTGGTTGAGTTGAGAACCTGAACGAGCCGCATGGCGAGGCGTCCATCGACGAATGGCGAGGGTGTGAGGAAGGTTGGTCCGTGGCTGGCGTCAGCGGCGGCAGCTTGTGGGTGATGGCTCAATCGTCCGCTACCTTGCGCGAGCGCCAGCGGCCGTCGCTTTGCTTGCAGAACCAGCCGGTCCAGTTGTCTTCCTGGTCCGCCCGCGTGAGCTGTAACTTCAGTTGCCGGCAGGACTGGCCCTTGTCGGTCTTGCTGCGCAGTGGCGTCAACTGGCCTTCGATCGGCTTGCGCTTGCCTTGCGCCGGAGAGGTCCAGGACGCCATGGTGCCGTCGGTGCCGTCATTCAGCACCTTGCCCACAAGGCGTTAAATCCGAACTCAGGCCCAGCCCGAAACGCAGGTCATTCGGGCCGTAGGATTTCTCGATGACTTGATCAACCGAGAGGATGCGCTTGCCAGGTTCCTCGAGGAAAACGATAGTTGACGTGCTCGAAGTCGCCGGTGCCGAACAGCCGGCGCATATCCTGGTCGAGCTCCTCCTGGTGGATTGGCTCTCCGGGCGCCGGCTTGCGAGGCCTATTCCTCCACGAGCTGCTCGAAACGCAGGGCGAGAAAGTCGATCAAGGCACGTACCGCGGGCAGCAGGCCCCGCCGCGAGGGATAGACGGCATGGATGACGCCGCCCTTGGGCCGCCATTGCGGCACCAGCATGACCAGCCGGCCCTGCTTCAACTCGTCCTCCACCACCATGCTTGGCAATGCCACCGCGCCGACCCCCGCCAGCGCGGCGAGGCGCAGGGAAAGCATGTCGTCGGTAACCAGCCGCGGGCTGTGCCGGATTTCCATGCTGGCGCCTTCCGGCCCTTGCAGTTGCCAGCTATGCATCGGTTGCGGCGGGCCCCAGTCCAGCGTCGGCAGCTGCGCCACGTCGGCCGGCACCGCGGGCAGGCCGCGGTCGGCGAGCAGCGCGGGACTCGCGACCAGGCACCACGCACGGGTAGCCAGCGTGCGCATCACCAGGTCGCTGTCGCTCAAGGGCGGCACGCGCACCCGGATCGCCACGTCGATGCGCTCGGCAATCACGTCCACGCTGCGGTTGGTGGCCTCGAGATGCACGACCACCTTGGGGTAGGCGGCCATGAACTCCGCCACCATGGCGCCGATCCGCGCGTGCAGCAGGGCCACCGGGCAAGTCACACGGACGATGCCCTGGGGCTCGGAACGCGTCAGGTCGATGGCCTGCTGCGCGGCATCGGCCTCGACCAGCATGGCCTTGCAGTGCCCGTAGTAGCTCTGCCCGATCTCGGTGACGCTGAAGCGCCGCGTCGAGCGCTGGATCAGGCGAGTGCCCAGGCGCTCTTCCAGCACGCCGATACGGCGGCTCAGCTTCGACTTCGGTATGCCGAGGGCGCGGCTTGCCGGCGCGAAGCCTTGATGGTCCACCACCTGGGCGAAGTAGAAGAGGTCGTTGAGGTCGGGGTGCATCGGGTCATCGTCCTATCGATAGGACACTGAGGATAGCGCACGGCGACTACCGCCGCGCTTGTCCACCGCCTAAGCTCTTCCTCACCAGAGGCGAAGTCAGCCCGCCATCGTTCAGGAATCCCCATGAAGCAGATCATCGGCACCTACAGCAGCCCGCATGCCCATTGGGTGGGCGACGGCTTTCCCGTACGCACGCTGTTCTCCCAGCAGAGCCTTGGCAGCCACCTGAGCCCGTTCCTGATGCTCGACCATGCGGGCCCGGCCGAGTTCGCGCCGGCCACCCGGCGGCGCGGCGTCGGCGAGCATCCCCATCGCGGCTTCGAGACCGTGACCATCGTCTACCAGGGCGAGCTGGAGCACCGCGACTCCACCGGGCAGGGCGGGCGCATCGGCCCGGGCGACGTGCAATGGATGACGGCGGCGTCCGGCATCCTGCACGAAGAGTTCCACTCGGAGGCCTTCACCCGCACCGGCGGCACGCTGGAAATGGTGCAGCTGTGGGTGAACCTGCGCGCCAGCGACAAGATGGCCGCGCCGGGCTACCAGACCATTGTGTCGTCGGATATCCCGTCGCTGCCATTGCCGGGCGGCGCAGGCGAGATGCGCGTGATCGCCGGTGAATTCCGGGGAGCCCGCGGGCCGGCCCACACCTTCACGCCGATGGATGTGTGGGACATGCAGCTGCGCAAGGGCGCGGATGTCGACCTGGATGCGCCGGCGGGCCGCATCGTGGCGCTGGTCGTGCTGCGCGGCAATGTGCGGGTCAACGGCAGCCAGGCCGCGCAAGCGGGGCAGATGGTCTTGCTCGACCGCGCCGGCACCGCGTTTTCGGTGGAGGCCACCAGCGATGCCATGGTGCTGGTGCTGCACGGCGACGCCATCGACGAACCGGTGGCGAGCTACGGGCCGTTCGTGATGAACACCGAGGAAGAAATCGCGCAGGCGCTGCAGGATTTTCGCAGCGGCCGCTTCGGGCATATCGAGGCAGCGCACGAGCGGCGCTTGCAGTGAGCGCACCTGAGGATCGGGCGGGCCGTGGGCCCGCCGCAACCAAACCGGAGAATCCATCAACATGAACGCCTTTGCCAATATCGCCAATTTCAACGGGCAGAAACCGGTGATCGATCCCGACGATGCAGCCATGCTGCTGATCGATCACCAGAGCGGCTTGTTCCAGGTGGTCAAGGACATCGACCTGCCGCAACTGCGCGCCAATGTGACCGCGCTGGCCAAGGCGGCCAGCCTGCTCAAGATGCCGGTGATCACCACCGCGTCGGTGCCGCAAGGCCCCAACGGGCCGCTGATCCCCGAGATCCACCAGGCCGCGCCGCATGCCAGGTATGTGGCCCGCAAGGGGGAGATAAATGCCTTCGATAACCCCGAATTCGCGGCCGCCGTCGAGGCCACCGGCAAGAAGACCCTGGTGATCGCCGGCACCATCACCAGCGTGTGCCTGGCGTTCCCCTCCCTGAGCGCGGTGGCTGCGGGCTACAAGGTGTTCGCCGTGGTGGACGCTTCGGGCACGGTGTCGAAGATGGCCTCCGACCTGACCATCGCGCGGCTGGTCCAGGCCGGCGTGGTGCCCATCGACACCATGGGCACGCTGTCGGAAATGCAGAAATCGTGGAACCGGCCGGATACCCGGGAATGGGCGGAGGTCTACTCACGGGCCATGCCGCACTATCAACTGCTGATCGAAAGCTACATCAAGGCGCAGCAGGTTGCATCCGAACACGAGACGCTGGATTCGCAGCGTAGCTGAGCGTCAATCGTCGAACACCGATCCTCAAATCCTCAAGAAGGAGATTCGCATGACTACCCCATACAAGCGCCTGGACAAGAGCCAGGCCGCCGTGCTCCTGGTCGATCACCAGGCTGGCCTGCTATCGCTGGTCCGCGATATCGAACCCGATAAATTCAAGAACAACGTGCTTGCGCTGGCGGACCTGGCGAAGTATTTCAATCTGCCCACCATCCTGACCACCAGCTTCGAAGACGGCCCGAACGGACCGCTGGTGCAGGAACTGAAGCAGACCTTCCCCGATGCGCCCTATATTGCGCGGCCGGGCCAGATCAACGCCTGGGACAACGAGGACTTCACCAAGGCGGTAAAGGCCACCGGCCGCAAGCAACTGATCATCGCCGGCGTGGTGACCGAGGTGTGCGTGGCGTTCCCGGCCTTGTCCGCGATGGCCGAAGGCTACGACGTCTTTGTGGTAACCGACGCCTCGGGCACCTTCAACGAGATCACCCGCAATGCCGCGTGGACCCGCATGGCGGAAGCCGGGGCGCAGATGCTGAGCTGGTTCGGCGTGGCTTGCGAGCTGCATCGCGACTGGCGCAACGATATCGAAGGACTGGGCACGCTGTTCTCCAATCACATTCCCGACTATCGCAACCTGATGGCGAGCTACAGCACGGCGAAGGGCGCCAGGTAGCCCTGCGTGGCCGGCGCATGTGGCGCTGGCCATCCATGTTTCACGGGCTTTGCGCATGCCATGGCGCAGTCCCGGCGGGCCGGCTTCTCCAGCCGTGCCCGCAAAGATCGCCTTGACATCCTTACTTACGATATATATCTTACGATATGTCTTTCGATAGTAGGAGTCGCGATCATGCGTCACCATCCGCTTCTGGGCAGGCTTAGCCATCACATGCTTGCCCACCTGTCTACCGATTTTTCCTTTCCCTCTTCGTCCCACGGGGCGCGCCATGCCATTGGCCGTCACCGCCACGGCGGCGGTCCCGGCGGCTTCTTTGGCGGTGGCGGGGATGGCTTCGACGGCGACGGCGATAGCTGGCGGCGCGGCCGCAAGTTCAGCTCGGACGATCTCCAGTTGATGCTGCTGTCCCTGCTTGAGGAAAAGCCGAGCCACGGCTACGAACTGATCAAGGCACTGGAGGCCCGCACCAACGGCTTCTACAAGCCCAGCCCGGGCATGGTCTATCCCGCGCTGACCTTCCTGGAGGAAGTCGGCTACGCCACCGTGGATACCGAGGGCAACAAAAAACGCTACCAACTGGCCGGGCCGGGCCTGGCACACCTCGAAGCCAACCGCGAGCGGCTGGCGATGATGCTCAACAAGCTCAAGCATGTGGCGCGCAAGATGGAGTGGGTGCGGCGCGCGCTATCGGGCGAGGGGGCCGAGGCTGGCAACGAGGGTGAAGCCGAAGGCGGCTGGTTGCCCGAGTTCGTCGAGGCGCGCCTGGCGCTCAAGCGGGCGCTGCTGCTGCGCACGGAGGCCACGCCGGCCGAGCAGCGGCGCATCGCCGCCATCCTTGCGCGAGCCACCGCCGAGATCAATGCCGGGCCACACCGGCAGGGCGCCTAGTGCTGAGCCGCATCCCGACACTCCATCTCCCGTATCCCATATTCCAGTCACCCAGGAAATCCATGAATACTCGCGACCTTACCGTGCAACGTGTTCGCCATGAACTCAAGATGCGCTTGCTGCAAGTCGTGCGCACCCAGTCGGTTTCGCCGCAGTTGCTGCGCGTCACGCTGGCCGGCGACGACCTGAAGGGTTTTGTCTCCGCTTCCTTCGACGATCACGTCAAGGTGTTTTTCCCGGCGCCCGGGCAGGACAAGCCCGCGCTGCCCGAACCTGGCCCCAACGGACCGGTGTTTCCCGAGGGCGCGCCGAAGCCCGCCGCGCGCGACTACACGCCGCGCCGCTATGACGCGGCTGCCGGCGAGCTCGATATCGAGTTCGTGCTGCATGGCGATGGTCCCGCATCCACCTGGGCCGCGCAGGCTGCGCCCGGCCAGTATCTCGGCGTGGGCGGCCCGCGTGGCTCGTTCGTGATTCCCGAGGCCTTCGACTGGCACCTGCTGGTGGGCGATGAAACCGCGCTGCCCGCGATCGCCCGCCGCCTGGAGGAACTGCCGGCCGGCGTGCGCGCGCTGGTGGTGCTGGCGGTGGACAACGCCGCCGCCGAAATCCCGCTGCCCAGCCGCGCCGATGCCGATATCCGCTGGCAGCACCGCGATAGCGCGCCGGCGGGTGCAACCGCCGGCAACCTGCTTGAGCAAGCCTTGCGCGAGCTGACGCTGCCGCGCGGCGAGGGCTATGCCTGGGCCGCCGGCGAAGGCGCGGCGATCCGTGCCGTGCGCCAGTACCTGGTGGGCGAGCGCGGCATCGAGAAGGGACGTATCCGCGCCGCCAGCTACTGGAAGGCCGGCGCCGCCGCCGTGCACGAGAATATCGACGACTGACGGCCGCCGCGGCGGTTTGCCCGGAGGTTGAAGACGGGATCGGCTGGTTTTACAATGCAACCGCCTCGCCGTGGGCGCCGAAGCCGGCGCCATTGCAGCGCGCCGCATCCCGCGGCGCCGTGCCGCCGGCGAGCAGATGGAGTTGCGACATGGTTCGGCGAACCAGCCTGGAAGGCGCGGAGTGCCCCGTGGCCCGCTCGCTCGATGTGATCGGCGACTGGTGGTCGCTGTTGATCGTGCGCGACGCCTTCGACGGCCTGCGTCGCTTCGGGGAGTTCCAGCGCAGCCTTGGCCTGGCGAAGAACATCCTGGCCGACCGGCTGCGCACGCTGCTGGCGCACGGCATCCTGGAGCAGGTGCCGGCATCGGACGGCAGCGCCTACCAGGAATATGTGCTGACGCAGAAGGGGCGGGCACTGTTCCCCGTGGTGGTGGGTTTGCGGCAATGGGGCGAGGCGTTCTTCTTCGCGCCCGGCGAACCGCATTCGGTGCTGGTGGATGGCAAGGCCGGCAAACCGGTGCGGCAACTCGAGGTGCGCGCCGAGGATGGCCGCCTGCTCGGGCCCGGCGATGCCGTGGTGAGGAAGGTGGGCGAGGAGACGTTGAAGTAAGCGCGGCGCATGACGGCACATGACGGCGAGATTCGCCGACGCGCGGTGCTGAGTTGCAAAAGCCGTAGACGCCGCTTGCATTCGCCGCTAAGATCTTTCCGGTTAGCCGCACCAACGGCTGGCAGCGTCGCTCGGACGGTTCCGGGCGCTTACGTTCAAGGAAAATCCATGTCAGCCTCCGCAGGCAAGCGCCGCTTCGCGCGTATCGATCGTCTTCCCCCGTACGTCTTCAATATCACCGCCGAGCTGAAAATGGCGGCGCGCCGCCGTGGCGAAGACATCATCGACATGAGCATGGGCAACCCGGACGGCGCCACGCCGCCGCACATCGTTGCCAAGCTCACCGAAGCCGCGCAGCGTCCCGATACCCACGGTTACTCCGCCTCCAAGGGCATCCCGCGCCTGCGCCGCGCCATCTCGCACTGGTATCGCGAACGCTACGACGTCGAGATCGATCCGGACACCGAGGCCATCGTCACCATCGGTTCCAAGGAAGGGCTGGCCCACCTGATGCTGGCCACGCTCGATCGCGGCGACACCGTGCTGGTGCCCGATCCGAGCTACCCCATCCATATCTATGGCGCGGTGATCGCCGGCGCCGATATCCGCTCCGTGCCCCTGGTGCCGGGCGTGGACTTCTTCGCCGAGATGGAGCGCGCCATCCGCGGCAGCTATCCCAAGCCGAAGATGATCGTGCTGGGGTTTCCGTCGAATCCCACCGCGCAATGCGTGGAGCTGGATTTCTTCGAGCGCGTGATCGCGCTGGCGCGCAAGCACGATATCTTCGTGGTGCACGACTTGGCCTATGCCGACATCGTGTTCGATGGCTGGAAGGCGCCGTCGATCATGCAGGTGGAGGGCGCCAAGGACATCGCAGTGGAGTTCTTCACGCTGTCCAAGAGCTACAACATGGCGGGCTGGCGCATCGGCTTCATGGTGGGCAACCCGGACCTGGTGGCGGCGCTCACGCGCATGAAGAGCTATCACGACTATGGCACGTTCACGCCGCTGCAGGTGGCCGCCATCGCCGCGCTGGAAGGCGACCAGCAATGCGTCAAGGAGATCGCCGCGCACTACCAGACGCGCCGCGACGTGCTGGCGCGCGGGCTGATCGAATCCGGCTGGCCGGTGGAGATTCCCAAGGCGTCGATGTATATCTGGGCGCGCATCCCAGAGCCGTATCGCGCGCTCGGCTCGCTGGAGTTTTCCAAGCAGCTGCTGGCCAAGGCCAAGACCTGCGTCTCGCCCGGCATCGGTTTTGGCGACTACGGCGACGAGTACGTGCGCTTTGCGCTGATCGAGAACGAGGCGCGTATCCGCCAGGCCGTGCGCGGCATCAAGGCGATGTTCCGCGCGGACGGGCTGGTGAAGGTGCCGGTGGACGAGCACCTGCCGCACGGCCATGCGCCGAAGCCCAAGGACTGAGCGTCTTCGGCGTCTTCGGTGTCTTCAGCCTGGCCACACGCCGGCCTCGTGCGGGCGTGCAACGATCAGGCAGTACATCCTGATCGGCCAAGCATTGCCAGCGGGTGGGACTCACGCGGCCATGGGCTGTCGAAGAACGACCGCACCACGGCCTCGCTGAGCTCGCTCGCATCCTTCACGCGCCAGCGCGGCGCATTGTCCTTGTCGACGATCAGCGCGCGCACCCCCTCGATGAAATCGCCCTGCGTGAACGCGCGCGACACCACGCCGAGTTCCATGCGAAAGCACCCGGCAAGGTCCAGGTCGCGGCCGCGCAGCAGCAGTTCCCGCGTGACCGCCATCATCAACGGCGAGCGCCCGCGCAGGGTATCCAGCGTGCGTGCGGCCCAGTCGGCATATGCCGGGTCCGATTCCGCGGCCAGGCTGTCGAGCAAACCAGCTACGCTCGCATCTGCCCGGAAATGCCGCAGCACTGCGGGCAACACCGACTGCAGCGGCGCCTCTTGTGCGCTGGCGGCAGGCGTTGCCTGTAGCGTGGCGCGCAGGTCCGCCAGCACATCGCCTGTCCAGCTGATGTCGGCTAACGTCTGCTCGAGGTGCTCCAGGCTCGCGGCGGGCACGACGATATCTGCCAGCTTGCACAGCAGCGTATCGGCAGCGCCGAGCGTCACACCCGTCAACCCCACATAGAGCGCCAGCGCCAGCGGCAGCTTCGACAAGAAATGGCTCGCGCCCACATCGGGGACCAGGCCGATGCCGGTCTCCGGCATCGCCACGCGCGAGCGCTCGGTGACCACGCGCAGGTGCGCGGCCTGCGCCAGGCCCATGCCGCCGCCCATGACGATGCCGTCCATCAGCGCCACCACAGGCTTGGGGTAGCCATGCAGGCGGTAGTCGAGCTGGTACTCGTCCACGAAGAACTGGCGGTGCAACGGCGTGCCGGCGTGGAAGCTGTCGTACAGCGCGCGGATGTCGCCGCCGGCGCAGAACGCCTTGGGGCCCGCGCCGCGCAGCACCACCGCGGCGATGTCGTCGCGCACGGCCCAGTTGGCAAGCCGCGCATCGAGCATGCCGATCATCGGGTAGGACAAGGCGTTCAACTGGCGCGGCCGATTGAGCGTGACCAGGCCGATGCCGTTGATCTCTTGGAAGCGCACCTCGTCTTCGGCGCTAGGCGCCGCCGCGGGGCGTTCTTGCGCGGCATCGTTCGGGTTCAGGCGCATGGCGTCTCTCCTAGGCATTGCGCCATTGCGGCGCGCGCTTCTGTAAGAAGGCGTTGACGCCCTCGCGCTGGTCCTCGCCGTCGAACAGGTCGACAAAGCGCTCGCGCTCCAGCGCCAGCGCCGGGCCGCGCGGCACGCCCTGGCGGGCCAGGTGCACTAGTTGCTTGCTGTAAGCGGCCGCCCGCGGGCTCACATTGCTGGCGCGCTCGGCCAGCCGAAACGCGGCGTCGAGCGCGTGGCCGGCAGGCACCACCTCTTCCACCAGCCCGATGCGCAGCGCGGTGGCGGCATCGATGCGTTCATTGGTCAGGATCATGCGCTTGGCCCAGCCTTCGCCAACCAGCCAGGGCAGGGTTTGCGTGCCGCAGCCACAGGGCAGCAGGCCGACGCCGGCTTCGGGCAGCGCCATCTGGGCCTGTTCCTCGGCAATGCGCACGTCGCAGGCCAGCGCGCATTCCAGCCCGCCGCCCATCGCATAGCCGTTGATCGCCGCGATCACCAGGGGGCGTGCGTTTTGCAGCGCCTCAAAGGCCGCGCCGAAGCGCTGCGCCATCAGCCGGGCGTGAGCGCGATCGCCATCGGCAAAGCCGTTGAGGTCGGCCCCGGCGCTGAAGAAGCGGCTGCCGTCGCCGGTGATCACGATGGCGCGCACGCCCGTGTCCGCGTTCAGCGTGGCCACCAGTTGCTGCAAC
Source organism: Cupriavidus sp. 8B (assembly GCF_054589115.1). Classification (NCBI taxonomy): domain Bacteria; kingdom Pseudomonadati; phylum Pseudomonadota; class Betaproteobacteria; order Burkholderiales; family Burkholderiaceae; genus Cupriavidus; species Cupriavidus sp. 8B. The sequence goes on from NZ_BAAILO010000252.1 coordinate 108,839, forward strand.
TGTGCCAGCCCCTCGGCATTGAACGCATTGGCGGGCGGGCGCTTGAGGGTTAGGCGGGCGATATGCCCGTCGATGACGTGCTCGATCATGCTTTCGGCGCCTCCTGCGTCAGGTACTGGCGGATCACGCCCGAGAAGTCGAGCTGGCCGTCGCCCGCCTGGCTCACCGCCTGGTAGATCTGCTGCGCCAGCGCGCCGAGAAAGAGCGGTTGCCGCACGCTGCGCGCGGCATCCGTGGCCAGGCCCAGGTCCTTGAGCATCAGGTCCGCGCCAAAGCCGCCGCTGTAGCCGCGCGAGGCCGGCGCGGTCTCGATCACGCCCGGGTAGGGGTTGCAGGTGTCGGCGGCCCAGCAGCGGCCGGTGGAGGTGTTGACGATGCCGGCCAGCACGCCAGCGTCGATGCCCAGCTTGACGCCGAGCGCCATGGCTTCCGAAACGCCGATCATGGAGATGCCGAGGATCAGGTTGTTGCAGATCTTGGCGACCTGGCCGGTGCCGGTGCCGCCGCAATGGACGATGTTTCTGCCCATGCCGGACAGCACTGGTTTCAGTTGCTCGAACAGGGTCTGTTCCGCGCCCACCATGAACGTCAGCGTGCCGGCCTGCGCGCCGCCGGTGCCGCCGGAGACGGGGGCGTCGGCAATCGGGTTGCCTTGCTTGTCTGCCTCGACGGCCAGCGCGCGGATGGTGGCCGGGTCGATGGTGCTGGAGTCCACCAGCGGCACGCCGGGGCGCACGCCCGCCAGGACGCCTTCCGGTCCGAGGTAGGTGGCGCGGACGTGGGCGGCGGCCGGCAGCATGGTGATGACGAAGTCGGCTTCGGCGGTGGCCTTGCGGGCGGATTGGGCTACGGCTGCGCCGTCGGCTTGCAGGGCTGATAGTGCGGTGGCGTTGAGGTCGAATACGGTGAGGGTGTGGCCTGCCTTGAGCAGGTTGCGGGCCATGGGGGCGCCCATGTTGCCGAGGCCGATGAAGGCTATGTGCATGTTGGCTCCTTACTCTTGGTGTTGGTTTTTGCTGTGGCGGGTTGGCGGCTGGCACAGCGTCAAAGGCTTGACTGCAACTGCAACTGCTTAAAGTCAACGGCAATTTCACCACCCCTGCGGGGCGGCGACCTACTTTCTTGTCTTGCCAAGAAAGTAGGCAAAGAAGGCGCGCCGGATGGGGCGACACCCCCTCGGGATTCGGCGAAAAGAGCGGCCGGGACCCAAACTCGCATCGCCTTAAGGCGATACTCAGACATGGGTCCCTCTTTTCCGCTCTTTTCGCCGAA
>NZ_BAAILO010000253.1:0-4386 GCF_054589115.1 Cupriavidus sp. 8B
GCCCCGTCGCCTGTACCCAGTAATCGACTCGCTCGCGCGTGCATAACCGTGAGAAATCAAAGCATTATGCGCGCCGCGTGCTCAAAGCTCGGTCTAACATAGGGTGATCCTCCTTTTGCTGCATGTATGGACCCGACGCCTTTTGCAAGCTTCTTGTTCGTGATGTCGAAACGGTCTGCATGCATGTATCTGGCTTGCCCGATGGGCGCTTGCCGAAGCACGCCCGCAGCCTCGATGAGATCCGCGCATCCCGTCCTTAGCAGATTGGCGGCGTGCCACATGGGCCGCCGACAGCAAAAACAGGCTTTAGGATGCTGGTTCAACCAATTTCGTCATCGCTTTAAGAAGCTTCGCAATCCTGCGTGGGTATCCTCCTCCTTGCAAGCCGGTTGTTAGGGTTATGCTGCCGCGCTGCGCGTAATGTAGGTAGAGTCGCTGCTTAGCAGCACCTGGATTACGCGCGCGTTCTTGTTAGCCAGCGCGACTGCCGCGCAGTTGTACCCCCGTCGCGCGATCAACTGCTGCAGCCAGACGCTCTGTGAGTCGGTCTTTGTCGTTGAGTAACGTAGGACGGCCCGGGCGCCGTGGATAAGCAGGGTCCGCAAGTAGGTGTCGCCGCGCCGGCTGATCCCTTGCAGCCGAGATTTGCCTCCCGAGGAGTACTGACGTGGCACCAGACCGAGCCAGGCCGCTAAATGCCGCCCGTTCCTGAATTGCTTGGCGTCGCCGACGGCGGCAACCATGGCTGTAGCGGTGACCGGACCGATGCCGGGCACTTCCGCGATCTTCTTGCACAGCGCGGATTGCTTCATGAACGACTGGATAGATGCTTCGATCAGATGGACACGCTCCTCGATTGCCTTCAGGTGCTGCAGCAGTTCAGTCAGCAGCGTCTGGCAGAACGACGTCAACTCGTCGGCGCTCTTGCTGAGTAATTCCGGGATTGCGCGCTTGAACGCCTCGGGGGAACGCGAAATCGTGAGTCCTCGTTCACCGAGCAAGCCACGCATCTGGTTGATCATGGCTGTACGGTGGCGGATCAGAACTGCGCGCATCCGATGCGCGGCCTGGATGTCCTGTTGTTCGACCGACTTGACGGTAACGAAGCGCATGGCCGGTCGGCTGGCGGCCTCGACGATCGCTTCGGCATCGTTGCGGTCATTCTTGTTGGTCTTGACGAACGGTGACACATACTGTGGACTGATCAGTCGTACCTCAACGCCGAGCGACTGGAAGCGACGTGCCCAGTGATGCGCTGTGCTGCAGGCTTCCATGACGACCATCTTCGGATTCAGTGTGCGCACCGCTTCCAGGAGCGAGCCACGCGAAACCTTCGTCCGATGTACGGGGCGTCCGCTGTGGTCGGCGCCATGGAGCTGAAAGACTTGTTTGGCAAGATCGATGCCAAGGATGTCGATTTGCATGATGAACCTCCACGCGTCAGGTTGAGGCCGACAGTGTCCCCCGAAGGGAGGCGCCGGGTCCATCTCAGTAAATTGAGATGGTCACGCCGCGAGTATTTCTTGCGATTAAAAGGCCGGTGTAGGGTGCAGAGCCGTCGTTCAGGTGTCCGCGTAACAGCCTGGCCCATCGTCTGCAATTGGCCGATCTCGGCCGCCCGGCTCATCCACGTAGCATACCGCAGTCCGGCAACCCGTCCGAACAGCCACACGGCCTTCCACCTCCCAACGACGACAAACCTTTTCTTTTCGGTGGACCGCCTCCGGCGGAAAGCAATTACCTGTCGTTGGGGGGTGCAAAAGAACGCCCGTCCTGATAGTATTTCGGCACTCTCCGCGTCTCCGACGCATCGAATCCTTGCCTGGCACCGCCAGGCGTCTCGTCACCCACAGGGGCATTGTCCCTTGTGGCTGTGTTCCTATTTTTTTGGAGCACACACGTGATTCAAATCATCCAGATTGACCCGCGGCAGCTCAAGGCCATCGCCTTGCTCGCGCCCAAGACCGACCAACGGTATTGGCTCAATGGCGTCTTCGTCGAAGCGACTTCGACTGAAACACGCCTGGTTGCGATGGACGGGAAGCGCATGGGCGTCTTCCTTTCCGCGAAAGCCAACCGGCTACCCGGCGCCATTCAGGCAAGCGCAATCCTTCCCCACGACGCCCTCGATTTTGTGAGGCCGAGTCGCGGCAGGTTTGCGCAATTGGAGCTTCGCATCGACCCCTCCGTTCCGCGATGGGCCGAGCTTACCCACGGGGGCACCTCATTCGAGTTCCTCACGGTTGACGGCGGGTATCCGATATACCGGCGAGCTTTGGGACCACATCGTGGCAGCGGAGAGGCTGGGCAGTACGACCCCCGCCACCTGAGCGACTTCCATCGCGTGCTGGAGGCGATGGAAGGCAAGCTCCCGCCTGACCGGAATGGTGTCTACTTACACCACAACGGCAACGACAACACGCGCGTCAGCATTAACCGCCGCGAGGATTTCGTTGGCACTGTGCGACCGCAGGCATTGGAAGGCCCGGCTCATCTGCCGTGGGCCGATTCTCCATCGTTCCTTTAACCCTTTCCAACCAAAACGATATCTGACCAAACATGAACCTTATGTCTATCTTTTCGCCGTCCAACAAGAAGGGAGAACCCGCGCGGCGAATCTTTACCAACGGCCTCCTGTGGCTTGCCTTCGGTGCAGTAGTTTGCTTCACAGCGGATAAGTCATCGCAACCCGCCAAGGCCATCGACAAATACTATGACGTCGGGCTGTTCTGGTACCAGGTGGCCGGCGCCATCGTGCTGTTCACCATCTTTGCGGTCATCCGCCGTAAGGCTAAAGGCGACGCTGAGGCGCGGAGCGCACGGTACTACGCCGAGCTTGCGCTCGGCGAACTGGGCGGCATCCTGATTAACTTCGGCTCCCTGGCTCTCGTGACGGCTTTGGTGTCGCCCGACTGGAGTCCCGTGTTCGCTACAGCCCTGAACTACGTTATCGGGTATTTCCTGATTCGAAAATCGTAAGCTGAATTTAGCGAAGTCTGCCTGGCCGCCTGGTCAGGCTTCTCCACCCGCAGGGGCACCGTCCCTTGTGACTGTGCCCCTCATTTTTTGGTGCACACACTGTGAACATTCACCCCACCAAGGTATTCCGCAACATCGAGACTGGCGAGCTCGTCGAGCCTGTCACGGTATTGGTCCAAGGCGAGCGCAATACGTGGCGCGACCTTTCCTGGCTTGATTTCCAGCGCAAGTTCTCTCCAGTCGATCCGCCGCCGTTCAGACCTACGAAGGTCACTGGCGACTGGCTGCCACCGGAAGTCGTCATTGACGCGTTCTCAAACGGGCAGCTGTGGAACGGCTGGCTAATCCCATTCTTCACCCGAGAGGCTGCACTCGCTCTGCGCGAGCACATGCCGGAGCTTTACTACAGCGAGGCGACGGACCAGTTCTGCCTGCAAGGCGACGATCCGCAGTGGTGCGGCGCCACGGACCTGACCATCGACGGTACGGTCGTGAAGTGCTACGCCATCGGCGATAGTTATTGCTGGGAGCGCGCGGACCTGTAGTGCACGCGCTTTCGTTACATCCGGCCGCATGACGCGATCCGGGTTCATTCCATCCCCGTAGGGGCACGGCCTCTTACGGGCGTGCTCCGTCACCACTTGAAGGAGCAATCCATGCCACAAATCACCCTTTCCCGCGCGGAAGCCCAATCTCTCGTTACCTTCAGCGAAGAGGTGAACACGCAGCGCTTCTTCATTGCCAAAGATCACGGCGCCTATATCGGCTGCAGCGTGGGCCCTGCGCCCTTGCAGAAACGTCTGTTCTTTTTTAAGGGCTGCAATCCGGCCGTCGACAAGGACTTTTACGAGGACGCGAGGCGCGCTTTCGGCGGCGACGACTTTGGCGAGCACTTTCCCGTCGCTGACCTCGTTAAGATGCTCGCCGAGCCGGCCTGCATGAAGGTGCGTGTCACCGTCACGCGCAGCAGTATTCGTATTGACGGGCTGACCAGATAAGTTTGGGGCCATCGTCGCGCCAGGTGGCTCGAATGGACTCCCCAAATGCTGGCTTGCCTGATAACATAGCTGCACTTACCGCGTCTCCGACGCATCGACCCCCGCCGACTGTTCAGTTGGCACAGTATTCCCCCCCCTACGGGCCATCCTGCCCGTAGGCATGTTGGCCTTTTTCTTTCTGTGAGGCCATCATGTTCAAGACGTTCCCGATTTTCATTGTTTTGTGCGCCCTGGTTACCGGTTGCGCCGCTCAGCAAAGCTCCCCCAATGTCTATCGCGGGTCCGAGGCTTTGCGGACTGGCGCAGCCGAACGGGTAACTGTTGTCCGAGTGCGGCCAGTTAGCATCGTCGGCAATGACGGCCCCGTATCGGCCAGCAGTGGTTTTCCTGGCGTCGCCGGCGCGGTAGT
>NZ_BAAILO010000254.1:0-2877 GCF_054589115.1 Cupriavidus sp. 8B
CAGCACACCCGCCCCGCCGAAGCCCTTCAGCGGTTTGGCCTGGCTGTGCTTACTACCCACCTGGGCCAAGTGCAGCGCATAGCCAAAGGTGTCTTGCACGTCTTTCGGCATCGCGCCCAGGTCTTTTTTCGCTGACCCCACCCAGCGCAGCATTTTTATCGTCATCGGCATCACAGAATTATACCTAAATATAGATAAAGATGCGCATCGCACCGTGCTGCCGGACCCTGTCGGTCAACGGTTCCTCAATGGATGACCGTTACGAATTACCCTCCCACGCCACCTCGCGCCCGCCAGAAATGTAACGCATCGTACGCCAACCAGTGCACCTCATGCATGGAGTGCGGCCCGCTCGATCCTGCCGAGGCTCATCTCGGTGACTGGAGTGCCGCAGGTCTTCAGCGTGCGGCGACGGGAGGGGACGCGAGGCGCTCGATCCAGATGGACGAGACGGGGATTGCTAACAGCGCGAGAAGCACGGTCTGCGCGTCCGACACGCCATGCGCCGGCACACGGAGATAGGCCAGGCCGCCTCAGGGTGCGAATCCGGACAACCGAAATGCGGCCTTCAGCGAAGGTTACGCCGGTACCGAGGCCGCGCTATCCCTCGCCGTTCTGAAGGGCGGGGCGTGCCGCGCACCTGGTCAAGTGCGCCGGCGACGAGCGCCCACGAAGTATTCCCCGAGCGGCGGCTAACTGCGCCTCCATCACCGCCAAGGACTGGCCACGTTTGAACGGGTCCACACTGGGCCGAGCAAAGGCCGACTTTCCGTCGTTCGCCCGGCAGGCCGCCATCTCCCGCAGGAGATCGAACGCGAGCGCATGGGGTGCCGCGGCCCTACGGCCAGCCTTCTCGATCACCACCGATGCCTCATCAACGCTGAGCACGGCACCGTCGGCGCGCGTTACTTGGACCCCACGGAGCCTTGAGACCAGATCTGAAATTTTCGCGGTAACAGCAGCTGCGGCTTCTGCCTTTGCGCGCTCGGCCTGCGCTTGCGTTGCCTGCTGTTCTGCGACAAACGCGTAGTCGACCGTCTTGGACAGCAGGGCCTGGATGTAGGCGAAGAGTTCCCTGCCCTTGAGCGGTATCAGGGCATCGCTGACCACTGCGATTACGTTCGAAAGCCGGTGGCCGACGGCCTTAGCGCGTTTCATGAGGGCGAACAGGCCGGTCAGCGCGAGTCCGTTTTGCGTGACCAGCCAGGCCAACTCCGAAGGCACGGCTTTGCCCAGCACGCGAATGAATGGGCTCGCCCCCGGAGACTGTTTCTTCGAAGAAGATTGTTGAGGGGGTAGGTTAACGTCTCTCACCGGTGCGAGGTTGGGCAGCCAGCGGGTGGGTCCCCGGTCCTGTAAGTCGGGGGTCCTCGCCGTGGCACCCTTCTCACGCGACGGTTGAGCTGACGCTAGGCCAAGATTCCGAATGGCTTTTACCGAAAGCCGAATCCGGCCAAGGGCCTTTAGATCGTATGCGGACTGTCTTTGCTCCTCCCGCTCGATCAGGCCGGCACCCTCCAGGACTGCAAGGCAACGATAGACGGTCGCCTCGCTAAGCCGAAGTCGTCGTGCGATCGTGACCTTCTTCATGAAGATCCAGTCCACTGGATCTTGCTGTTTCACGCCGTTACGAACCAGGCAGGCGAGAACCTGACGCTGTGTCTGCGTCAACGCAAACTCATGCAACGCCTCATAGACGCGCACGAGCGCGTTGGCAATCTTGCTTGGTAGGTAGTGTGGTCCGGACTCGCTTGCGCCGTGGGCAGCAGGATGTGAGCTGCCCAGGGCGCCAGGACGCGTCGTCGCGCTGCCGAGGGGCGAGCGCCGCCCATCGGCTTCCATGGTTCGAATCATGTTCCGCCGTTCTATGCAAAAAAACTTGTGAAGGCGTTGACAGGACCCGAAGGCTTTCCTAGACTTTGCACTCAGTGGGAGGTGCAGTCTGGTACGCCTTTTTCGGGATCCGGCAACTTCCGCAGAAGCCAGGACTGCAATCCTGGCTTTTGTTTTTTAGGGTGGACCTGTCATGCCAGTCCAGCCTCGATCACGAACCGCGACGTTGGGTTCTTCTTGGCCGTACTGAGTGCCAGCCAGTCGCGGGCCCGTGTCATGCCAACGTAGAACAAGCGCCGTTCCTCTGATTCGGTACTGCCTTTCTCATCGGGGATAACCGTCTCCTCTACACGGATGACAACGATTCCATCCCATTCGAGGCCCTTTGACGCGTGGATGGTGGTGAGCACCAGTGCGTCCGGTGCCGGCTCGTTGTTCTGTCGGCGTAGGAATTCCAGCCGCTCGGAGAACGTGCCATTGAGCCGAGAGAGCACGTCATAGGTGGTGGTGATCGCTCGCCTGGCTGGGTCTGCTTTGGCGTGTTGGGCCATCCACTCATGCACGCCTTCGAGGACCAGGGAGTAGAACTGCCGGTCGCAGAGGGTGCGCCATTCGGCCAGCCGCTTCATCAGGTCGCGGTATCGCTCGGCGGTTTCCTCCGATACACCGAACGCGACGAGTTCCTTCCTTTGTCGTTGTTCCAGCGCCGGCCCCATCTTGCTATGCAGCAGCCGCAGTTCCTGAGCACCTGCGCCGGCGAAGCCCAGCAATGCGTCCAGCCCGTTGGTCTTCACCTTCTGGATGATTTCCAGCAGGTTGCACATCAGTGCTGCCTCGGGGCGGTTTAGGATCGACTTGCCGGAGGCGCGGTAGTATTTCACGCCATGCGAGCGGCACACGGCTTCTACCGGGTCGAGGATGCGGTTTGTACGTGCCAGGACGGCGGCAGATTTCCGCTCACCCAGGGTCGGCGCGAGCGCCTCGATGGCCGCAACGGCCTCGGCATACTCATCGTCATAGCGGTTGAACTTCACGATGCCGCCA
>NZ_BAAILO010000255.1:0-239 GCF_054589115.1 Cupriavidus sp. 8B
ATCCGTAGCGATCCGAACGGGCGGATTCTGTCGTGCCAGTCTGGCGTTTGGCGGGCTGCCTCAGGGGGCACGGGCATAGCCGACTTTACGGCTATGTACCATACGTGCGGCTCAGAAGCGTTCGGAGACCCGTTTGGGAATGCTTCGGGCATCGTCTACACGATCTATTACGCGAACGGGTCGAGCCGGCAATTTTTTGCCAGGGACAACGTGAATTGCAGTAGCGGCGGAGGCTGAGG
>NZ_BAAILO010000256.1:0-5305 GCF_054589115.1 Cupriavidus sp. 8B
TGCCTGTGATACGCCCACCGGCGGCGTAGTGATCGGAGACGCCTGAGCTCTTCCGGGCGGCCCATTTCGTAATGAACAGGCTGAAGATGACAAACACGAAAAACATAGCTATTGCGCTAGGATTCGAGGCTTGATGCAACGATCCTGCGGAGCCAGGCGAGGTGGACGCCGCCTGCGCGTTGGGCAACGTGGTCAAGCACGTGGCCAATAGCCAAAGGACACGCCGAAAGTTCATGACCGGTCTCCTGCCTTAATGACAGCCACGTTCGCATCACCCACTGTGTTTGCTCGACGCACATACACTCCAACTAGCAAAAATGCGAGCGCCAATATCCCGTAGCAGACGGGTATTCCCCAAGTAGTAGACCGGCCGGATCCGATGGGTGTCCCGAGCCAATCCGGTTTGAACGCGACGGTCGAGACGAACCCGAAGTAGGCGATCAGCATCGCTGACGTTAGCGACCAGCTAAGCCGCCTTCGTTCGCGAACCAACCTGCGAAATTTTTCGTCGTGAACAACGTCTCTTCGTCCCAGCCCGGCTAGCCTAGTGGGGCCCGGGTCCGCGGCTGCAGCAGGCGCAGCAATTGACATGTCGTCTCCTCCATTAATTTATTTTCAACACTACTTGCGGTCAGTGATTCAACACGCCGGCAGTGCCCCGACCCGTACGACGCGCGCACGACGAGGAGAGCCGAGCAACCGGTCCCTTTAGCCCTCAAAGGAGCAGTTGCAAATGTCTACGGCTCTCGACGAGGTGCAGCTCGCGCATGTAGCATGTTCCCGCGAACCGCGCATTGACCGGTGCACTGAGCCGATAAGGCCTAGGCAACTAAACGCGACCTGGCTAGAAGCCACACCGAGCGTCAGCGTCGTTCGGTTCGTTCGGGCGCTTGAAGTGTATTCGTTTTCCCGCGCCGCCGCGTCTTGCTGGCTAGGCATAGCTTATATGTCTGAAACGAATACCCTCGAGAAAGGGAGGTGCGCCTGACAGCTGTCGTGGGAATGCAGCATCGCGTACCAGAGCGCGTGCGCTGGATCCTTCGGCCTACAGGTCACACCTGACTCAGGTTTCAGTGCGCCTGACAAGCTACGGCCACATAGGCCTGACGGTCATCGATTTGGAGGCATGCCCCCGTTCGACAGCGGGGAGTGCCGTGAAGATGTAGGTTCGACGTAACACAAGTGTAGGAGAGTCCAGGGGACTGGTTCGTTACACGTGCCGCACTGCGCGGCGGCACCGGCTGGAGCGACGTACAACGTTGTTGCCGCGCGCTGTGCAGTCGCCGACGACTGACCCGTGGACCTATGCGCATGGGTAATAAGAGATATTCCCGCCCGAGCCGTATCGCCACCGCGGTGGACCTTCTAACATTGTCAGCCAGTTACCCGCGAAAACCGCGCGGCGGGCGGCGCCGTCTTCCCTCGAGCGTGCATACGAGGGCATCCCGGACGCCCAGGGCTCGCGTTCGGGCCGAAAGCAGCGACAAAACGTAGCGCGGCGTGGATTTGGTAGGCGGCGATTTGGGGCTAGCGCGTCGGAGGTGCGGGTTCTGACTTCGTAGCAGCATTGAAGCATCGAACGTCACTACACAAGACTACGGACGAGATACAGCGGCGGTTCCATATGTAGGCAAAACTACCCTTCGGCGCCGGCTACGGATCGCCTAGCTGCAGCCGTCACCGTGGCGAACTCACTGCGGCCAAATTGATAAGGAAAAATCGTGCGTCTTCTGCATACAATGTTGCGAGTCGGTAATCTTGACAACTCGATTGAGTTCTATACGCATGTGTTGGGAATGAAGGTCTTGCGCCGTCAAGAACACCCTGGCGGTGGTTTTACCCTGGCGTTCGTGGGTTATCAAGCCGAAGACGAAGGGACTGTTATTGAGCTCACTCACAATTGGGACACTAGTTCCTATGACATCGGGAATGGGTACGGGCATATCGCGGTAGAGGTCGAGGATGCCTATGCCGCGTGTGTGGCTGTGAAGGAGCGTGGAGGCGTTATCACTAGGGAAGCGGGTCCGATGAAGCACGGTACAACGATCATTGCTTTTGCTCAGGATCCCGACGGCTACAAGGTCGAACTGATTCAAAGGAAAGAGGATAAATAACCCGATGTGAGCAGGGACACCGCGCTCGATGGTGCGACGCCCGTCGCCATGTGCCCCCTCGAAGACACGTATGCCGTATCACTGAAACCGTCCGGATAGTCTCCGCAGGATTCGCTTCGAGTAGAACCTGCGGCACGGAGGGATTTTTTTGCGCCAGCTTCTAGTTGCGAAGCGCTCGCAGGTTAGAGTAACGCCCCCGCTTGGGGCAACTCCCAAAGCGGTCTCATGCTGAGCGGGAATATGAGTTATTCCGTGCGAGAGACTGGTACGGACAGGACGCGGGCGCGAGACTATTCAAAAGTCGCCAAAGACTGCGGTGGACGGCGAAACACAGCCCCTTGTATCGCGTTGCCCGCCGTGCAAGTGAGGCGCGGCGCCGGTCGGCGCGTAGAACAAGGCGATTCCAGGAGACAACCATGACCCAACCGACACCCCGAACCAAGATAGCGATCCTCGATGACTACCAGAACGTCGCGCTGACGATGGCCGATTGGTCACCGCTGCACGGTTTGGCAGACATCACCGTCTTTGATGACCACATTGATGATCCTGACGCGCTGGTGGCTCGTCTGCGGCCGTTCAATGTGCTTTGCGTGATGCGAGAGCGCACGCCGTTGCCGCGAGGAATCGTGGAAAGGTTACCCAACCTCAGACTGATCGCTTCAACCGGACCCGGGAATGCATCCATCGACGAGGATGCGGCAGGGCAACTTGGTATTCAAGTTCGCCATACGGGTTACGAGTCGACGCCAACGATTGAGTTCACCTGGGCCCTGATTTTCGCGATGGTGCGCAACATTCCGCAGGAAAGACAGTCGGTGGCCAACGGCGGTTGGCAACTGTCGGTCGGTGAGGAACTTTCCGGGAAAACGCTTGGGTTGCTTGGTCTCGGCCGTGTCGGTTCGGCGGTCGCCAGGATCGCAGCGGCGTTTGGAATGAAAGTCATTGCTTGGAGCCAGAATTTGACGGCCGAACACGCCGCTGAGGTGGGTGCTCAGTTGGTCGGAAAGGATGAGCTCTTTTCTTCATCAGATATTCTGTCCGTTCACGTTCGGCTCAGCGAGCGGACTCACCATTTGGTTGGCGCGACAGAGCTTGCAAAAATGAGACCGACAGGCCGGCTGGTCAACACGTCCCGCGGCCAAATTATCGATACGGCCGCGCTACTCGAAGCTCTCAAAGCGGGGAAAATTGCGGGCGCAGCGCTCGACGTGTTCGACGCCGAGCCGCTGGCTAATCCGCACCCGTTTCGGGATTTACCAAACGTGCTTGCAACTCCGCACGTAGGCTATGTTTCGAAGGAACTGTATCGAACCTTCTACGGCGACACCGTGCGAAACATCGTCGATTGGCTGCGGTCGGCGGCCGTTGCTAACGGCGCGCTTAGCGTCACGCTATGAGGGCTCTTTTGCGAACCGGCAGCCGCCGTGCCTGTGGCGCGTTGTCACTTCGTGGGGTTACCCAGGTGGCAGAGAACGGCGCATGGGTTTTACCTGTTCAGCTGAACAGCAATTTGCCATCCTTTCGACGTCTAGTTACAGGAGTACACCAATGAAACGAATGACAGTTGACGTGGACGGCCTGCCGGCCAGCTATCTCACGGCAGGAGAAGGTGGGGCCGCGCTCCTGCTGCTCCATGGCACCTACTGGAGCCGCGTTTGGCAGCCGGTGCTGGAAGACCTCGCGGCTGCCGGGCTCCGGCCGATCGCGGTAGATCTACCAGGGCTCGGTCGATCCGGCGGCGAACTGACGCTGGAGCACGCATCGGTTCCCGCATTGGCGGACTGGGTAGTCCGGTTTGCTAGCGCACTCGGTCTGAATGGTCCGGTCGGTGTCGCGGGACATGACATCGGTGGTGCGATTGCACAGCATCTGCTAGTGGGCAAGAAAATCACTGTGAGCAAGCTTGCCCTGGTAAACGCCGCCACTTTTGAGTCATGGCCCGTACCCGGTGTCGCGCGCTTTCGGGACCCGGCTGTCGCCGCCACCGTTACGCCGGAGGACGTCGTCGCTGCTAGGCGGATCTCAATCAGCAAGGCCCTAGCTGGTGCTGCGACGGAGGAGATGATCGTAGAATATCTGGACCCGTGGACTGATCCGCGAGTCGCCCGTTCGTGGGTGGCCCTCGCCGGCGCGGCGGACAATCGCTATACGATGGATCTGGTCCCCGCTTTGCGAGCGTCTGAAACGCCGATAACGCTTGTGTGGGGCGAGATCGACCCCTTTCAAGTGATTGAGTTCGCAGAGCATTTTGTTAAGGAGATTCCACGCTCTACTCTGGTTCGGATCCAGACCGGCGGCCACATTCCGATGGAAAACGACGCGGCAGGCGTAGCTGGTGCGCTGGCTAATTTCTTCGCATAGAAGTAGTAGTACATAGAAGAGGAGCGCGGAGGACCCGATGTTAGTAGGCGATCTTCGATCCACATCCCAGCGCAAGAAAAGGCCGGCTGCTCCATAGAGCTGCGTCGACGCTCAGGGCGTGACATCTGGATTCGACAGATACAGTATCCTGCAGCGGATTGAACTCGGAGGCTGCTTGATAGAAATGTCGACCTAGTGTCCAGAGTCAGAAATTCGTAGACAAAATCGCCTGATGCTGGCGAGGATGTCACCGGCTGACTTCGTCCACACGAAAGGGTTGGGGTTGGCGTTGTTCAGGTCAAGGTATTGGCGGATGGCTTGCTCAAGTTGTCGGGTTGAGCGATGCGTGCCGCGGCGGATGTATTGTTCGGTGATGATTGCAAACCAGCGTTCCACCTGATTGATCCATGAGGCGGAGGTCGGTGTGAAATGAACGTGGAAGCGCGGATGGCGAGCAAACCAAGCCTTAGTCGACGGCGTCTTGTGCGTGCCGTAGTTGTCCATGACGAGATGCACATCGAGCTCGGGCGGCACGTTGGCTTCGATCGTGCGTAGAAACTGCAGGAACTCACTGCTGCGATGTCTGCGATGCAATTCACCGATAACTTTCCCTGTGGCGATGTCCAGCGCGGCGAACAACGTTGTCGTGCCATGGCGCATGTAGTCGTGCGTACGTCGCTCGGGGATACGTCGCGCCAGCGGCAGAATGGGCTGCGTGCGGTCCAATACCTGGGCGGTTTCAAGTCCCAAGTGCAACACCCCGTCAGTGAATTGAAGTTGGGGGATGAGAAACTTGTTTGAGCATACGAGCGAACACCTCGAGTGGG
>NZ_BAAILO010000257.1:0-1533 GCF_054589115.1 Cupriavidus sp. 8B
CGGCTTAGGCGTGTCAGAGAGCGAAGTGCGTGCGGCCGTCGAGGCGGGGATCCTCGTCGGCGGCGTTCCGGACTCGGTGAAGAACGCGCCGTCGGCGGAAGTGCGGGACGTCGTCGGATCGAATCAAGAGGTAGCGGCCTCCATCGAGGCGGGTTGATCAGGGCAGGCCCTTGCAGGTTGAGAGATCGCGCGGGTAGCTTTTACGCGCAATAAACAGGAGACTTCCATGAGCAAAGCAAGTAGTACGCTGTTCGGGACCGTGGTCGGCGCCGTTGCGTCGACGATGTTGTCGATCCCGGGTCACGCGGCCGATGACGTCCAACCGCAGATTCGCGATGTCGCGATGAAGCACGTGATCATTGAAACGAAGAAGCCATATGCCGACGTGTGCGGGTTCATCGAAGGTAAGTTGGGCCGCCTGGACCAGCCGATGCGCGACATGCTGCAGAACGGCCAAACCGACCAGCTCCGCGAATCCGCCACGCGAATCACCCGGAACTACGGACTGTCCATTCACCACATTGCCTACCATGGCAAGGTGCTCGCGCTGAACGGTCCGACGGAAAACCTGAAGGCCTACTATATTGGCGATATCCTGTCGGCATCCAAGATGACGCGCGAGATTCGGGCAGCGGGCCTGTATGCGCCGCTGCGTGCGGTCATATATCAGAACGCGTCGGGCGGCACTACCATCGAATACGATCAGCCCTCCTCACTGTTCGGGCAGTTCCACAATCCAACCACCGATGCAATGGGCGTCAGTCTGGATGAGCGGATGAGCAAGCTCATGCACGACGCGGCTAGCTGACATTTCCCGCTTCACCGTTTCAGTTGTGACAAGGGCCGGTGGATGCCTTGGCCCTTCTTCGTCACATGCATACACGCGCTCAGGATTCATATAGAGACGTCTATGTTAATAGGGTCTCCGTTCTCAAGTGTTTTTCAACTGAGGAAGCAAAATGGCAAAAGGATATTGGGTGGCAGCGTATCGAGCGATTCATGACGCAGATAAGCTAGCGGCGTACGGTGCCCTCGCGGGACCGGTAGTGAGCGCAGCGGGCGGAAAGTTTCTGGCGCGAGGCGGCGAGGTCGTTGCGTTCGAAGCGGGTCTGAAGCAGCGGACCGTCGTGGTTGAATTCCCGAGCTTCGAGCAGGCTCTCGCTGCGTATCAGAGCAAGGCTTATCAGGAGGCATTGGCCGTACTGGGCGATGGCGCCGAAAGGGACGCGCGCATCGTCGCAGGTGTCGACGACTGAGACGTACCCGCAGACTGCCAGGGCGGCCCGCGCTGTAGGGCAGCGCGGGCGCCCGTCACCGTCGCCCGTTCTTTGTTACGTTGACCAGTGAATTTCCGCACTCTATCTGACGTCGGATTTGGAGAGATTCACGCAAACACGAAGACGATGACGGCCAAGGAATCTTGTCCTACATCGCTGATTCAAGCCCCTAGCTTACTTGGGGTGGCCGAAATGGCCAGCCTTGTTCATCGACCGCGGCGCCAACGAAAAAGGTAGCGCGGCATAAAACGACTTC
>NZ_BAAILO010000258.1:0-15289 GCF_054589115.1 Cupriavidus sp. 8B
CGAACCTTCGTGCGGATCATGGCATGCTGGGGTCTGGTTTCCGCCGGGATGGCTTTCGTTGTTGAACCTTGGCAACTGTATGGGATGCGTTTCCTGTTGGGTCTGTTCGAGGCCGGCTTCTTCCCTGGGATCGTGCTTTATCTGACCTACTGGTTCCCGTCAAGCGGGCGAGCTACCGCGACTTCGTGGATGTTCGCGGGCATTGCCGTTGCCGGCGTCGTGGGGGGAATCGTGTCTGGAACGATTATCGACCATACCAATGGGCTTTATGGTCTCAGAGGCTGGCAATGGATGTTCATACTGGAGGGAATTCCTGCGGTAGTACTTGGGATCATGGCCTACTGGATGATCGATGACGGTCCGCGCACCGCCGCGTGGCTGACACCGCAGGAGCGCGATACCTTGCTCACCAGGCTGAGCGAAGAGGACAAACTGAAGACCGAAGGTGCAGCGAATTCCATGAGGGATGTGCTGAGGGATGCGCGTGTGTATCTACTGGCTGCTGTCTATTTCTCGCTGGTCTGCGGAACGATGGCGATCAGCTTCTGGCTACCAGCCGCGATCAAGGGCGCCGGTGCGAAGACGATCTTCGAGGTCGGCTATCTCAGTGCGATTCCGTACGGAATCGGGACATTGGGAATCCTTTTGATTTCCAGACATTCGGACGCAAAGCAGGAGCGACGCTGGCACTATCTCGTCTGTACGGTCGGCGGCGGCATTGCGTTGTTCGTCCTGGCCTTCTGGACACACAGCCTGCCCGCTGCGCTGGTATTGCTTGCCATTGCCGTGACGTTCTCCTTCTCGGCCCTACCCATCTTTTGGGCAATTCCGCAACGCTACCTCTCTGGCGCTGGCGCCGCGGGGGGGATTGCCGTCATTAGCAGCCTGGGTCAGTTGGGGAGCTTCTTCAGTCCCACCATGATCGGCTGGATTAAGGCCACGACAGGCAGTCTCAACAATGGCCTGTTCGTCTTGGGCACGCTGATGATTCTGGGTGGTATTGGCCTGTTCCTGGCCATGGGCAACCTGGAGAAGACCGGTGCGAAGTCGGCCGGCCTGACTCCTGCTGCCGAAGTTTGAATGCCAAATCCGCGCGCACAAATGGGCGCGCCAGTCAGCAAGCCGGATGACGCATACCCCCATGTGTCCAGCAACGGCATGCCTATACGTTCACGCCTCTGCGTGACGGAACGACCGCGCTGGACTCAGTCCCTTGTATTCATCCAACCTGGAACAACAAACATGCGTATCCGAAATATCAACCGTATGGTCCACTCCCGGCGTCGAGCCATCCTGGGCCTGGCCGCCATGCCGCTGGTGGTCGCGAGCGCCTTCGCGCAAGTCTGGCCCATCAAGCCCATCAAGCTCATCGTGCCGTTCCCGCCGGGCGGTCCCACGGACACTGCGTCGCGCATCGTCGCGCAGAAGCTGGGCGAGGCGCTCAAACAGCCGGTGGTGGTGGAAAACCGCGCGGGCGCATCGGGCTCCATCGCCGCCGCTCAGGTGGCCAAGAGCGCGCCCGACGGCTACACGCTGATGATGCTGGCCATGCCCACGCTGTTAGCGCCGCATTTGTACAAGAAGGCGGGATACGACACGACCAAGGACTTCACGCCCGTTGCGACCATTTATGACCTGCCGATCGTGATGGTGGTCAACCCGACGGTGCTGCCCAACGTGACGGACCTGTCCAAGCTAATCGCGCAGGCCAAGGCCCAGCCTGGCAAGCTCAACTACACTAGTTCGGGCGCGGGCAGCTTCGGCCACCTGAGCATGGAACTGCTCAAGCAGATCGGCGGCTTCGGCATGCAGCACGTGCCCTACAAGGGCGGCGCGCCCGCGATCAGCGACACCATCGGTGGGCAGGTACCCGTGATGTACGCCGACCTCGTTGGCGCACTGCCGCACATCCAGGCAGGGAAGCTGCGTGCGATCGCGATCGGCTCGCCGCAGCGCGCGAGCATGCTGCCCGACCTCAAGACCATTGCCGAGCAGGGCTTCCCGGGTTACGACGCGGTGTCCTGGGGCGGCCTGCTGGCGCCGACGGGAACGCCCAAAGAGGTGGTGGACCGCATCTCCGGCGAGGTCGGCAAGATCCTGGCCGACAAGGATGCCCAGAACAAGCTGCTGAAGGCCGGTGCCATCGCCAACTTCCAGCCGCCGGCGCAGATGAGCCAGCGCATCGGCCAAGACTACGCCAAGTGGGGCAAGGTGATCCGCGACAAGGGCATCGCGGTCGAATAAGACGCTAATGTCGACGGCCGCCGGATCGCAACCATATTGACCTTTTCGATAACATATAGACGAGCTTTTCAAGGGGTTTCGCAGTACGATCATGTCCTTGGCGCGATCGGTGATGTAGAGGAAGCCGTCCTTGTAGCCCATGTCGGTCGCCGGTGCGGAAGAAGTCGTTGGCATCCAGCGTGTCGGTGCCGAGCGGCGGTAAGTTCAGGTAGCCGCTGATCATCACTGGCGATTTCACCCACATTTCACCGGATTGGACGGGGCCATGGTGGACCATGGTCGCGATATCATCCGCGAATGTCTGTTCTATGCTGCGAGGCCGACCTTCGAACGTCTCCTAAATGCCGCGGTAAACGACCGTAAATGGCCGAATTCAGCCGTCGGACCGATCCCTGAACTACGTCTTCGCCACACCCGCCACCTCGACGCTACAATCCTAAAATTCCGCCGGGCACTATCAAAAAGGGAGCCGCGACGGGCTCCCTTGCTTTCAATTTAGTACGGTTGATTCGTTACAGCGCGGCATCCTTGAGTTTCTTCAGCGGGCGAACCTTGACTTTGACAGTCGCGGGTTTTGCGGCGAACCACTGATCTTCGCCGGTGAACGGGTTTTTACCGAAGCGCTTCTTCGTAGCGGGAACCTGGGTGGCCACTACCTTGAACAGGCCTGGGAGGGTGAATTCGCCAGCCCCCTTCTTGTGCACGGCGCTGAGGATGGTCGTTTCCAGATGAGCGAGGACAGTCTTCACGGTCTTCGCATCCAGTTCGGTCTGCGCAACCAGGTGCGCCTGCAGGCTGGACTTGTTGAAGGTGTCTTTCAGCGGCTTGGCGGAGGATTTTGCAGTTGCCATGTGTAACGCACCTACTCGTTGTCAACATTTGAACTATCCATATTTATTAGATAGATTGGCTACCAATATTTCAAATATCGGAAAATAGAATGTTGATCTCAAAACTCTTGGAAGAGTATCTTCGCAACAAGATTCTGGCACCAGACACAGTGAAATCCTACAGGGAGAAGACTACCCACTTTATCCGAGAAGTAGGCGATATTGACGTGAAGGAATTGAGTGTTGATAACCTCATTGACTACAGAAACAACGTTCCGGCACCCGTTCGGGGACAGAGCTGGCGGCCAACGCCTTACGCCGGTCTACAACGCGGATTTTAATACGCGCTTTGGCAAGGTGCCGCCTAGCGACTTCGATGTGCACCGCGCGCTCCGCGGCGACGAGGACCTGGAACGGATCTTCTGCTGGCGCGAATGGTGCAAGGTCTCGACGAGCAGACCAAAGGGGACTTGTCGAATTCGTCTGAGTTCCGGGAAGCATGTCAGTAGCGGTCCCGTCATAAGCATCATTTACCGCCATAAGAATCTGGCCGCACGTGGAGGATCAGTGCTCCGCATATAAGGCCGAAGCCGAGGCGCGGTGCGACGAGCGCAACCAGCATGGCGCTAATAAAGCCCGCGAGAACAATCAGTGATCGGCGACTCGCCAACCGCCGAATGATTCCGGATGCCTGCGTGGCGCTAGCACGGGCTGCCAATACTTGGTTCTCAAAGACGATATAGGCAATTTCGATGCATACAAATAGACCTGCGTAAAGTACTACAGGGGACGAAGCGAGACCGGTGCGCGCAACCCATGCAGTCGCAAAGGGCAGGAACGAGACCATGAACAGATGAATGAAGTTAATCCATATCAACCCGAGTGTCGGAGAACTCACGAACCGCATGAGGTGATGGTGGTTGATCCAGATAATGGCGATTAACAGGTAGCTCACCGCATAACTAATGGCCCAGGGCCACAGAGGCCAGAGAGCCGAGAATGCCAAGTTATCCGGTGCCTTGAGTTCCAACACCATTAGGGTCGCGATCACCGCGAACACCGAGTCTGAAAATGCGGTCAGCCGATCCGCGGTCGTTTTTTCTTCACGCATTGCGCGCTCCATCGAGTGAGCAAGACTCCGTTCGAGCGGAATCCAAGAAGGCGAAATTTCGTCGGCCGGCTGGAACGAAGCTACGCTCGCCGAGTTCTTTAACTTCAGTGCCGCGAGCAACAGTGTGATGACGAACGGTGAATCCTCCTTCCGAGAATTCTCTCAACTGTTCCGGCTTGGTCACGGCGCTGACCCGTCATCGGCGGAGCCCCACTTTTGCAAAGTGTCACTGACTTGTCTGGCCGCCCCATCATTTCCATCATCTCTTTTGGATCAGCCCTGTTCTGGCGCCGGTGCGACCATATTGACTAGCCGCAGTAATCCTTCAAGACCATACACTTTTTGGTCAGGCGTCTGGCCCTCTCTTCGAAGATAGTGCCTGACGATTTATCCAGCGCGTCGGAAAATCGAACTAACGGGTGCCCGTGCATCCCCCACTCGACGACACGAGTATAGTCGCTCATCGACACACACCGAAAACCTGTTCCGAAACATGTACGCAAAAAGTGTCGTTTGTAGCGTGGAATCAATGCCTTAGTGCCATTTTCACCGCACATAACAGACGCGGAAACCGGCCGACACGTTCTAAGAGGCGGCAGCGCAGACCGGACCGCGCCAGTGACACCGCACGGCCGACACACGGTTACGGTCTATTCAGAGTATTTATGCTGACGCAGGAGTCAAGGTCGGCTGCACACATTCTCGCAGATAGCCGCACGGACGGAGCGCTTTCGCCGAGCTTGTCGTGCAGTCTGAAGGAGCGACTTCTTCGGCCAGGCCGTACCGAATGGCTGCTCTGCGTAGCTGCCCTGCATCGAGCTCGCCCGCGGCCAGTGCCAGGACTACTTCTTGTGCAAAGCTGTGGAGCGTTTGCAACTCCTCACCTATCAGGTTTTCGATGAAGATAAATAGACCATTGGATGTCCGTCGTACGCTCATCGTTTCCTGAGCCATGCGCTGCAGCAGGGACTCCGCGTCCTTCCAACTGAGGTGCAGATGCCGTTGGACAAGGACCACCGAGGCTGCCCGGTACGTCCGGACAAGCTCCAAGGCTCGTTCATACAGCGCGTCCTTAAGTACTGCAGTACTCATACCGATATCCGGG
Source organism: Cupriavidus sp. 8B (assembly GCF_054589115.1). Taxonomy (NCBI): domain Bacteria; kingdom Pseudomonadati; phylum Pseudomonadota; class Betaproteobacteria; order Burkholderiales; family Burkholderiaceae; genus Cupriavidus; species Cupriavidus sp. 8B. The sequence goes on from NZ_BAAILO010000258.1 coordinate 5,291, forward strand.
AAGTTCTCGTGTTGCTGCTACTACGCTGGTAAAGATCGCCTCTATTCCTTCTGGGGCGATACCTTCCCCGCTCGCGAAGTAAGTAACGGAAATGAGCTGTGCTGTGCCGTAGCATCCCAATCGATGCGTGGGACACCCTTCGGGCAATAGTGCGACCGCTTCTCGGCCCACCCGCGCCTCATACTCGCGATTGCCACGCCTCAGGAACTCGATGACACCTTCCGCTGTGCGTTTGCGCAGCCCGTGGGACTTCCGCAAGCGCTCGTAGGACACAAAGATTCGATGCGTGCTCCAGGGCAGCACGGCCTTGCCACTGGGCAACTGAAGTCATCGGATTCGATCATCTGCGATGACGATTCCGCGGGATACTCCGGTAGTGCCGTGTCTTCAACGCTTCGAGATCAGCCAAAATCCCGCTCTTGCGCGAGGATCCCACCGCTGCATGACGTGCATGCATGCGTTCGCCCTCCGTCCGTTCGACTCGGCAGGCGGGCCAGTTCTTGGTGAGTTGGGACCAGTAGGCGTTCCAGCCACATGTGGTCAAGGTGTTGAGACCAACCTGTAACCAGCCCCCCCGAGCGACGCCACCACGCGGATCGGCGCCGCTCATTGATGCCATGAGCCGATCAGGCACGCCGCGGAGCTTGGCTGAGCGCCAGTTGCCGGTAGACATCTTCCTTGAGGAGGTAGACCGATACAGCAAGCAGGACCACATCCTTCATCAGAAATGCAACTGGACCAACCATTGCAGGGAATCCCCCGGCTGAGTCCGCCCACCCGTCAGGCATGAAGGGAATAATCGTCACGGTTGCGACGAACGTGCCCACGGACCCAAGCGCACCAAGAATTCCAAGCTTCTTGTTCCAAAAGCCAGCGAGGATCAGGGCACAGAACGTCCATTCGGCGGCACCGAGAAAAAGGCTCGCGCCACGAACCCCGAAGACAGGGTACATCCACGAGATGAGGGGGCCGTTGCTGATATACGGAATCAGAACTTCGGCTTCATACTGGAACCACTTCTGGTATCCAAAGAAGAAGAACATAATTACCATCGATGCCCGAACAATATGGTAATCGGTATCCTTCTTAAGAAGAACCGATAGCTTGTTAAGAATAGAGTCCATTTTTTAAATTTCCTATATATTTAGACACTTCGCCAGGGCGGCATGCGTTTTGATGTCAAACGATACACTCCGACGAAGCTGCCATTTGTCTTTCCAGAGTTTCTGCAGAAGACACGCCGAATTTGCTTTGCATTGAGCCGTTGCCCAAAGACACCTCGTCCTAGGCACCGTCAGTGAACGGGCTGCGCGGCTCATGTACCGACCGCGCACCATCGGTAAACGGGTTACGTGGATCAGTAACAGACCGCGCACCATCGACATACGGATCGCGCTTATCCGTAACGCTGCGTCCGGCAGATGCGTGAGGGCCCCAGGTTCCTGAAATGCGGGCGTTCTTTTCGTAGGGGTAGTCGCCCTGCATTGCATGTGCGACGGTCGTCGCCGCGCCGAGCGCTAAGGCAATGGTATTTACAACAATCGTTTTGGTGAGCAGTTTCATGGTGAACGTTGAGTGCTATCGTTTTGACATCGCACATGCATGACTTGCTGCGCGCTGCCAATGCATGGGGAAGAACAAATCCATTGCGGTCGGCCGTCCGGCCAAATGTTTAATGACCGGCAAATGCGTTTGAGCCGTTCTGGTGGACCCACACACCTTTGGCGGCAGGGATGTCAGGGAGGAGGCTGACGAGTTCTACAACCGTGTTTCCCGGGCGGGCTGCGAAGGTCCAGGCCGCGGACGTGGATCCGAAGTCGAAGCGAACGGTTTCGCCCGCGTGTACCGAGACCGCCTGCGTTTGCGGAGTGATGCGAACTGTTCGCGCACCATCGCCGGAAGACGCAGGTTCGCCGAAAAGCTGCGCGACGGAGGACGTCTGCGGGCGTGCTGGTTCAACCGTTTGAGCAGCGAAGGTCGTTGCGCTTACCGCAGCCACCGCAGTGACCGCCATAAGACGTACTGCGTTGCCAAGAGGATTTTTGGTACCTCGAAAATGCCTGGTCATCATTGACTCCATAAAGGAGGTTGTTGGTGACCTGTACTGTATGTTCTGCGCGCGAGCTTGTTGAGGCCTAAGCGAATCAAAAGGCTGCTCAAAAGTATCAGGCGGTTCCTCTTTCGTTCCTTGGCGCCGGTGTTGTGCCCCCAAAAAGGCAAAGCCCGCCGAGGCGGGCTTTGCCAGACAAGTGTGTTGTCAGAATCGGTGGCGAATCCCGACCACGGCACCCAGTTGGCTTTGGCCAGCCACGGTCTGCTCTGCGGTGGTCGTCAGGGTGTTTGGTGCGCGGGTTAGCGATGGCCCGAAACCACCCAGGCCCAGGCTCGAACCATGTCGGTTCCAGACATACCCAAGTGACGTGTACAGATCGGTGCGTTTGGAGAACGCATAGGACGTCTGAAGCACGAAACTGAACGGATCGGCGGCCGTATTGCGCACATCGGTGTAGTACGCCGCCCCGGTCACCGAAAGATTTGAGGTGGGCTGGTACTGGAGCCCGAGCCAATAGAGATTGGTGCGAAGTTCACTCGTCTGGTAGTTGCCGTAGTACCAGCGGTAACCCGCGTAGACCTTGGCGGCACCAATCGTATAGATGCCGCTGATGGCCGCGCGTCGTTCGGTATTCCTGTCCAGGGCCAGCGTGCTGCCTCGCAATTCGTCGTAGACCAATCGCGACGTGAATGGACCGGAAGTGTAACCAACCGCACCGCTCATCTCACGACCGGCTTTCGACGCACCCGGAATCTCTCCGCCAGCGGTGCTGTCATGGCCCGTGCTGTAGAGCACCCCGTAATAAATAGCGCCGGTCACGCCTGTGAATTTAATGGAGTTGTCTGAACGACTCGACATCCAGCGGTCATGCGAGAGCAGCGAGTAACGCGTGGAAACGGACAATGGGTCGAACGGCGTGGAAAAGTCGTAAAGTAAGTTCTGGTGGCGGCCAAGACTCAGCGTGCCGTAGCGGTTGGTCAAGCCCACATAAGCTTGCCGACCGAACATGCGCCCACCCTGGTTGGCAAGCCCCGTGTCCGCATCGAAGCCGTTTTCGAGTTGAAACACGGCGGCAAGGCCATTGCCTAGATCTTCGCGGCCGCGGAGTCCCCAGCGCGAAGTCGACTGGTTACCTGCTGACATCCGCACCGCCGTGCCGCTGCCACCCCCAGACCTGGGCAGGTGGTCGATGTATTCAATGCCGTCGTCCACGACGCCATAGAGGGTAACGCTGCTTTGGGCTTGCGCCGCCACGGGCAATAGTGACATTGCCGCCAGGAAGGCTAGACGGTGATTCATTCCTTGATGTCCTTGTTATTTCAATTCCGCGCGTCATCGCACGGGCTCTTGCGTTCAGCCCGCGAAATATAAATGAACATGTGGAGGTAGTGCTGAGCAAAATTCACCGCAATGATTCAACTGCTTCAATGCAGGCCCTCTTGATTTCCGCTTGTTCGCCACAAACGGACGGAGAAAAATAATAACTTTGCCGTAAACGCGCGAAAAATGCCGCGCAAATGGAAAGATGATTTCCTTCTGACGCAAGAATTGCACAAGGGGCCGAAGCTCACATCCGGCGAAATGTGCCGCGATCTGCGGAGACTGATTGGATACTTATATATGTTTGCAGGCGTGATAGCGAAGCGGCGACTATGCTCCCCATCGAATAATTCTTTAAACCTGCAGGCAATCGGCGAGCACAGTCTTCCGTTTATCCGATACCCGCCGAAGAATGAACGCCCGTATGATGATTTCGCTAAGGTCTGCCTCCGCGATCACGAGCGCGCGCATGCCATCCGGTTCGGAAATTTGCGGACAGTACCGTACCGACGCATCCGGTCGATCTGCGATAACGTCAGGACTGGAAACCTCTGGTTTTTCCTATCGTCCCCGGATGGGCGGACAATCACCTGCAAAGGGATGGATATTCATCGTGGGTCTGGCCCGTTCACCTACGCCGTTGGCTCGTAGCCGGCTGCAGTCGACGCGTCCAAAGGAAGACCATCATCATCTGCCCGCTCATCCGAATGCGACGGCGCCCCGACAGATCGACGCCACTGGGCGGGCGTCATGCCCAGCAACTCTGTAAATGCTCGCCGGAATGCGGCGACCGATTGATATCCGACGGCTTCTGCAACCGCCTCCGTCTTCATCATGGGATTCTTTAGCGCGTTTGCCGCCAGACTCATGCGAACGGCGAGTAGCAAGTCATGGGCGGTGCGCCCGAAGCTGTGCTGGAACTGCCGCATGAACGTCGCGCGTGACATATTGCAGCGCTGTGCAAGCTCAGGCACCGTCCACGGAAACGCGGGCTCATTGAAGATCGCGGAAATGGCCGGCGCTAACCGCGGGTGCCCTGCCAAGCCGAGAAGACCGGTAGGGGGCTGGTCCGATTCGCTCGCCAGACGCATGCTCAGCGCAAACAACATCGTCGACAGCGCGTTAAGCATCGCATGCCCGCCCAGGCGAAATCCCTGGGATTCGCCCCGCATCAGTTCCATCAGGCTGGTGAGTCGCGCCCGCGTGCTGCCCGCCGGCTCAGATGCCGAGGCCCTCACCACAAGTGCTGTCGGCAGGAACTCGCGCGCCAGCCGGTCATGCGGCGGCGCGACAAAGAAGCGGCCGCAGAGCATGTCGAGCCGTTCCCCCTGGCCGTCATTCTCACTGACTGTCACGTTGACGTCGCTTCGCTCGCGTGAGGGCCCGGCCTGGCGGCCACTGCCGTCGTGGAGCGCGTGTGCCGAGCCGTGTGGCAATAGCACGATATCGCCCGCCTGAAGCACGACTGGCGCGGTGCTGGACGGCCCTTCGAGTATCGCCGAGCCGTTGAGCACGACATGGTATGGAATTTCGCCCGGTTGAGAGTCCTCGTAGACGATGCGCCATGGCGAGCCGTACGCACATCGGACGTCGAGCTGACCTGTGACAGTCATGATTTCGAGCAGTCTGCTCAGCCAGTCTTTAGAAGGGGACATGATTCCATGACGGTGACAGTGATACTTTCGAGCATTCTATTGAGCGCGTGAAGCCTCGGCAAGCTCATTTTGCGTACCTACACTAGAGCCTCACCTAACTGATCTCTTCAGGAGTCAATCATGAGCCGTATCACCGTACCAGCAATCGATTCTGCCGTTGGTGCCACCGCTGAAGTTTACGCACAGGTCAAGCGGGCGACCGGCGGTAGCGTCCCAAACCTTTTCGCAGCGCTCGGTCACATTGCGCCCGCCACGCTGAAGGCAGTACTGAACGCAGAAGGGGCTCTCGCAGCCGGCAGCCTTAGCAAGCAAGACCTGGAGACGATCAAGCTGCTAGTCAGCGAGCTGACCGGTTGCGATTACTGCGTTGCCGCACATGTCATGCTTGGCAAGATGGTCGGGCTGTCACCCGAAACGGTCCGCCGGATTCGTGCCGGCCAGTCGACCGGCGACGCGAAGCGTGACGCGCTGATTCAATTCGTTCGAACGATCCAGGAAACGAGCGGGACCATCAGCAATGAGGAATTCACCGCGATTCGCAGCGCGGGGTACACCGATGCGCAACTAGCGGACATCGCATTGACGATCGGCCTGACCGTGTTCACAAACACGTTCAATCGCGTCAACGACACGGACCTGGATTTCCCCCCCGCCAACTGACGTAGCAGCCGGGGAGGACGAGCCGCGATCTTCTCCGGCAAGCCGCAAATGATCATGACCCCTGCAATGTGCCGACCTGTGGAACAGCCATCCCGAGTCGTTGATGTTCTTGCGCGATCAAGGGCGATCAGGGTTGCCATGGGCGTGGCGGCTGGGTTGCTTGCGGCAGGATCAAGCGCGGCCCATGCCGTTTTTGCGCGCTATGGGATAGCGCATGGGATCCATCAACATTTACGCGGAATCGCACGGAGGGGGTCAATCGGCAGATTGTTGAATCTCACTTCGAAATGCAAGTGCGGCGCCGTAGCTCTTCCAGACTGGCCAACAGCCCCTATCAACTGCCCTGGCGATAAACGGGTCCCGATGTGCAGTCCCTTTGCAAGGGTAGACAAGTGGGCATACCAACTCGAATAGCCGGCAGCATGTTGCACGACGACATACCGACCATATCCGCGCTTGTCGACACCGAGAAAGGCGATTGTTCCCGCGTCAGCCGCGACCACAGGCGTTCCGTGACGAGCGGCCAAGTCCACGCCGGTGTGTACCCGAATGCCGCCGCTAACGGGATCAATACGGACACCAAAGGTGGAACTGATGCGGGTTTCACCTTTTATCGGTGGAGCAATCTCCACATCAGAGGCCCTGAGGTCGAGCACGTCCTCTCGAATATCGAAGGACGATGCGCTACGTGACATCCCTTCAGATGCGACCACCGACAACGGCAGTGCGGCAAACAACAGGAAGGCAACCTGCGGAAGCATCGCAGCAATGAGTCTCATATCTTGTCCCACCAGCAAAAGCTATTCACTCCGGGTGCACATGGATCGACATCCTACCGGAGCCCAATTATCCGATTAAGCCTTCGTTCTGAAAATTACCTTTCCATCAAATGGGGCACCAACCTCGCGAACGAATTCAACAAAGGGCTTGAGATTAAATATGGACAGACTGGAAGCAATGAAGGTATTAACTTCCGTTGTGGATGAAGGCAGTTTTTCCGAAGCGAGCCGTCGGCTAGGGATCCCTCTGACCACGATTAGCCGACGGGTATCCGAGCTTGAACGCTATCTCAACGCCCAACTCCTTTCCCGCTCAACTCGAACGCTGAGGCTGACGGACGTCGGGGCTGTTTACTATGCCTCGTGTAAAGAGGTTCTTTCCCGCATCGCAGAAGCCGAGAAGTCAGCGACGGAAGGGCATGGCATTGCGCGCGGTGCCATCGTTGTCACAGCCCCTTTGTTTTTGGTTCTTCAGACTTTCGTGTGGGTAGAAGGGGCTTTTGGATGTTTGCTGTTTCGCCAGACGGGCTTCCGCTCGAGGCGGTGCCGCACGGCGGGCTGCCCGCAAAGCCAAGCTGCAAGCGGATTTTCGTTACGGCACTACGCATACATGCATGATGCCGCTGTTGACTTGCTCGATTGGCGACCCACACGAAAGTCCGAAGGACCTTGTTTTTGGGACGCCTTCATGTCTTACCCATCGTAAGGGAGTTCACCGCGTGCTATCCGGATATTCATGTTCGCCTTGTCCTATCGGACAGAATACTGAGTCTGGTCGACGATCATATCGACGTCGCGGTGCGCGTCGGAAGGCTGCCAGACAGCAACATGGTCGCGACGCGAGTCGGAAGTGTGTACAGGGTCGTATGTGGAAGTCCGGCATATCTTGCCGCCCGTGGATGCCCTGTCATGCCCGGCGACTTGGCAATGCATGACTGCATCGATATGGAGTCTCTACCGTCCGGGCCTGCCTGGACATTCCGGTCGAACGGGACGCGCGCCGAGCGCGTGCCGGTTCGCCCACGGATATCGGTCAATACCGCAGATGCCGCGGTCGAAGCTGCAATTGGCGGGGCTGGCCTGGCGCACGTACTTTCCCATCAAGTCGCGAATGCTGTGGAGAAGCAAATGCTGAAGCTCGTATTGCGGGAATATGAGCTCCCAGCGATCCCCGTGAGCGTGATGTTTGCCGCACAGCCAACGCTTCCAGCACGGACCCGCGCCTTCGTCGATTTTTCGGTGCATCACCTGAGAACGCGCCTTCTCCAGGACGGAGACCGTATCCGCGGAGACGGCGTCAAGGCATCGCCGATCGTCAGATCCGCCCCGCGAACTTGATTTGAGGGTGCCGTCCCCGGTGCCCTGCATTGCGCCATGCGACCCATTCCCAGGGAATGACTGTTACGCCCTGCGGCCCCTTCTGCTCATTCGAAGTTGCGACGTTCGTCTTTTCACCGTCACTCACTTCTTGGAATGTGCCAACTTCTGCGCTCCACAAGCATTGGATCGCGTACATGTCAGAACTTAGCGGCAGAGATTGTTGAGTTTTGGCGATCGTCTTCTACTCTGCAGGCATTGCTCGGACTCGGAAGACGTGCATATCGCGCACGCCCGCCAAGCAAATGTCTCCACACCGGGACGCACGCAACAACGCTAGGGAGTGGATGCAGCCACCTAATTTGTCGCAAACGTCGCGCCAAGTCATACCCTATGGCGGACGCCGAATAGGCCTTCTGGTCGTCTAAAGAGCGGAACAATATGCCTTGCCTGCTATCCGTGAACGTTGGACTTCCGCGCGATATCGAGTGGAAGGGGCGAACTGTGCGCACCGGGATCTGGAAAGAACCGATGCTGGGTCGCTGTCGAGTCAACCGGTTGAATTTGGACGGAGACGGTCAAGGTGACCTCAATGGCCACGGCGGCGAGCAGCGTGCGGTGTTCATATATCAGATCGAGTCGTATCGCTACTGGCAGGAGCAATTGAAGCGGACCGACTTCGTCCATGGACAATTTGGAGAAAATTTCACGGTCCAAGGATTGGCCGACGATGCGGTATGCATCGGCGACCGTTACCGGATCGGCAGCGCAGTATTTGAGGTCACTCAGCCTCGCGTTACCTGTTATCGCGTCGGCATCCGCATGAACGAACCCAGAATGCCGGCGTTGCTGACCTCCAGCGGACGACCAGGGTTCTACTTCCGCGTCTTGGAGGAAGGTGAGGTAAGCGCCGGCGACGAAATCGTGAAGGTGGGAGAAGCGAAGGAGCGGATGACCGTCTCAGAGATTAACGCGCTCCTGTACTCGCCCATTCATCCGCGCGATCGACTCCAGCGCGCATTGCGCATCGAGTCGCTTTCGCCCGGATGGCGCTCGTCGTTTGAGGCGTTATTGCAGAGTCAATCGACTACCCCAGCGAGTGGTAACGCCGGCCTCGTGCCGACAGCCGCTGCGCATCCGGCTGCACCAGGATTTCGGCCGCTCGCGGTGGCGGGGATCGATCAGGAGTCCGCGGACGTCCTCTCGCTGACGATGCGGAGTCCAGACGGTCAAGCGCTGCGCGAGGCTCTGCCCGGGCAGTACGTGGTCTTGCGTCTTCAACGGACCGTCGGCGACCCGCCACTATATCGCAGCTATTCGCTCTCGGGCCCCCTCTCGATGGAGTGCTATCGAATCAGTGTGAAGATTGAGCCGAATGGCGCGGCCGGAACCTACCTGCGGGACCATGTCCGGATCGGGGATGCTCTCGATGTCAGCTCGCCTCGTGGAAGCTTCACTTTGCAACCAGGGAACCGGCCGGTTGTGCTGCTCAGCGCGGGAATCGGGGCGACACCTGTTCTGGCGATGCTGCACGCGCTGGCGGCTGCTCGGTCGACCCGGCAGGTTTTGTGGCTCCATGGGGCTCGCAATCGGCAGCAGCATCCTTTTGCCGCCGAAGTACACCGGCTCATGCTCTCGCTAGTGCACGGCCGCAGCTATGTTTGCTATAGCAGCCCAGGGGGGGGCGACAAGAGGGGTGAGGATTTCGACGCTACCGGTCACCTGTCGCGATCGGTCTTCGACGAGATCGGCGTCCCGCGTGGGGCGGATGTATATCTTTGCGGGCCGACTCGCTTCATGGCAGAGATGAAAGAGGCGCTCGCGGACCGAGGCGTGGAACCCGGGCAGATTTATGCTGAGATTTTCAACGGCGGTGAGTCGATGACGCCCGGTGTTCTGGACGTATCAACGCGACGTCCGCATCAGCCGAAGGACGATGCTGACACAGGCCCGCTGGTGTCGTTCGCGCGCAGTGGCATCGCCGCGCACTGGAAACCTTCAGCCTGTCAGAGCATTCTGGAACTAGCCGAGGCGTGTGACGTGCCCGTCCGATGGTCGTGCCGCACCGGCGTCTGTCACAACTGCGAGAGCGGATTGATCTCCGGGTCCGTCACCTACCATCCTGATCCACTCGATCTGCCTGCGGCGGGTAATGTCCTGATCTGCTGCGCCCGGCCGCAGGACGACGTGGTGATCGACATCTAGCGGCGTGGGC
>NZ_BAAILO010000258.1:15449-82431 GCF_054589115.1 Cupriavidus sp. 8B
GATCAGCAGGCTAGGGGCGGGCCGGACCGTTTCCCGGCTCCAGGATTTCGTCGGGATCCAGTCCACGGTCGATCCCGTGCGGCACGACCGACTGACCCGGCTCAAGGGCGAGTTTCTTATCATTGAGAAAGACATCGACCTTGTCCGGCTCGAAGGAGACAAGATCGGAGACGCGTGCAACCTCAGGCCATGCACGTGGGTAGGACCACGCCGCCTTTTTGTTCTCGCCGATGTCGTAATAACTTGCCAGACCCTTATAGGGACAGAAAGTCTGTCCCTCGACTGGGATCAGCGCGCTCTCGTTGATATCCTGCCGCGGCACGTACCAGCGCGGCGCGAAACCAGACTCGTAAAGCACGACCGGCCGCGAGGTGTCTGCAATGACTGTCGCTCCATCCTTGACAACCAAGTGGCGTGAGCTCTGGCGGATGTCAATGCGGTGGTAGGCGTCGGAAGCGTGCCCGACGATGCGGTCGTCTTCTTCGTAGAAAGCATCCATCGCCCGCCAGGCGAATGCGACCCGACCGCGCAGCTCGCTGGCATAGTCGGCCAAGTCGGTATGTTGCCACGCACCGCGAGCAGCACGCTGGTCGCCGACGCTTACCGTGAACCATTCGGTTTCACCCAAATCGCGGTGCCGTGTGTGCCGGCTCTCGCTGATCAGCACACCTGGACGAACATCGGCAAGCGGAAAATACGCCACAGGGTAGCGGGCGGGCTCGTGAAGGAGCAGTACGTCCTCGCTGTCAGCTATCCACTCGCCAGCGAACTTGACTCGGAGCCGCCGCCGAAGGGGCTCGACAAACAGCATTCGCTCTGGGAGCGGCCCGGGAGTGAGGAAGCGCCCCACCGATGAACCGCTCAGAGGACCTTGTTGCCACGATAGACCCATAATTCCGCTCCTTTCATTCCAGTAGAAGGGATCATGACGCGTGGTGACCGCGTTCCTGCAGAGTCCAGGTGTTACCGTCCACGTCGGCGAAGTCGGCGAAGCTGGCGTAATCACGACGCTGGGGATCCAGACCCTCACTCCAGCCGCCGGCCCATGTTTCGACCGGGTTTTTGTGTCGGACCGTGCTGACGGCGACGCCACGGTCAATCAGCTTCGCCCGTTCGGCCGCGAGGTCGGTCGTAACAAGGTACAGGTTGCGCTCGCCGCCAGGCAAGTCAGCAGCGACCAGTTGCACGGAACATGCGGAGCCAGGCGGAGTGAGTTGGACAACCCGGAACTCGGCGGTGGGATGGTAGTCGACGTCCAACGCAAAGCCGACCTTCTCGGTATAAAAAGCTAGCGCACGATCGACGTCGGTGACAGGTAGCAGAACTACTTCCAATGCCAGCATCACGACTCCTGCAGGTAATCTCCAACCACTGCGGCCTGACCGACTGCGGAAAAGCTGCGTCAAAACAACTTCAGCAAACCGTCGAGGCCGCTCACCTCCCAATCGGGCTTCTGCCCCATTTCCTCAGGCAACGCCGGTGCGATTGATCCAGCATGTCGAAAAACCGAAGTAACGCGCGCCTGTTGTATCCCATGCATTTGACGACACAAAGGCGATCGAGGCTCGCGTGACGCCAAACGCCTGCTCCGCAAGTCCGTAGTCCGTTGCCTGGGAACAGATCCTCGCACCGCTCAGCGACTGTTGTGGACGTCGCACAGCGTCCCATACAGGTCAAATGCGATAGCCTTAATGTAGTCCATATTTCCGTCTACCCCTCCTTGAGCCGCTTGCGGTGTGCCGCAACCTTGGCGCGGTTGCCGCAACTTGCCATGCTGCACCACCTGCGGGCGTGCCCGCGCGTGCGGTCTGCGAACGTCAGCGTGCAATCCTTGCCCTCACAGGCCTTCACGTACTTAAAATCTTCCTCGCACACGAGCTTTGCCAGGGCCTCGGCTATCGGCATCAGCAACGACTCAGGTGATTTCCAACGCCGCTTGGCACGAATGGCTAACCCCGAATCCGCATTGGCAACGATTTCTCCATGTTGCTCATCACGCTCGAGCAAACGGTTCAAGGGTTCGAGTTCCTTCAAATCCTTGACGAGCAGAGGGCGTCCTTTTTTCTTCTGCACAAATCCCCTGAACCACTCCCGCAGGCCGCGAGCCTTCGCTGCTATTTCATCCAGTTCCGCAGGGGTGTACTGTGACCGCATCGCTCCGAGCACCTCGGTAGGCACGAGTCCAGCCTGTTCCAGCCAGGCCAACAACCCCTCGCCGTCGCTGATCCAGTCGACCTGCTCATCAACGGGCGTCGCGACCGAGTTCAGGAAATCGAGCCCTGGCGCATCGGCGACGAAGATCGCCGGAATCTGTCGGTAGTCCATGTCGAAAGGCCTCTGTCCACGATGCCTGAAGCGTAACCGCTAAAAATCGTCTTGACAAGTTACCAATGCATTTGTAACCTGTAATCAGTCATTTGACGGGTTACACAACACCGGTCATCAACTCAATGGAGGGGAAACCATGTCCACCATCGCTTATCGCCATGCCGACGTCGACGGATTCAAGGTGTTCTATCGGGAATCCGGCCGGGCGGGCGCGCCCAAGTTGCTGCTTCTGCATGGCTTTCCGAGTTCGAGCCACATGTTCCGGGACCTGATCCCCCGGCTGGAGGATCGCTTCCACATCGTCGCGCCGGATCTGCCGGGATTTGGTCTCTCCGACATGCCAGGCCGCGACACCTTCGCGTACACGTTTGACAACATCGCGAACGTGATCGACCGCTTTACCGAGGTGATCGGGTTCGACCTGTTCGCGGTGTATGTCTTCGACTACGGTGCGCCTACGGGATTTCGGCTTGCGCTCAAGCATCCCGAACGGATCACCGCGATCATTTCGCAGAACGGAAACGCCTATGAAGAAGGATTGAGCGACGGATGGAACCCGATTCGGGCCTATTGGCAGGACGCTTCCCAAGCCAATCGGGAGGCACTTCGCGTCATGCTGACGAAGGAGACCACCGTTTGGCAGTACACGCACGGCGTAAGCAATACGACGTCGGTATCCCCAGACGGATACTCGCTGGACGACTACTATCTGAGCCGTCCCGGGGCAGACGAGATCCAGCTTGACCTGTTCGGCGACTACCAGAGCAACGTCGCGCTGTATCCCGCATTCCAGCAGTATTTCCGCAACCACAAGCCTCCGTTCCTTGCAGTCTGGGGAAAGAACGATCCGTTCTTCCTGCCCGCAGGGGCTGAGGCATTCAAGCGCGACATCCCCACTGCGGAAGTCCGCTTCTTCGATACCGGCCACTTCGCGCTGGAGACGCATGCCGCAGACATTGCCGCGGCGATTTCTGATTTCCTGATTTGATGACCGCGGACTCCCTGGGCCGGTTTCACAAGCCGGTGTCAATCAAAGGAGTAGCCACATACGCGAAACGGTGCTCAAAAACTTCGGGGTCTTGACGGACTCGTCTATACCGCGTTGCTTGTGGAGAAGCGGTGCCACCTGATGGGGCAAGTGATGAAAAAGTTTATCGAAAGTCGGCTTTACCTGCCGGCAGTGTTTTAGGAGTAGTGACGTGAGAGCGATTGTTCTAGAAGGTTTTGGTGGCCTCGAAGCCTTGGTATACAAGGAAATCCCGAAGCCCGAGCCAAAGGAAGGAACCGTAGTAATCAAGATCAAGGCGTTCGGCATTAACCATGCTGAGTTGCACATGCGTCGCGGCGAATGGGCTGAAGCCGCACCGGTGAGCGGCATTGAGTGTGTCGGTATCGTTGAATCATGCCCTGGCGGCGAGTTCGCCGTGGGCACCAAAGTGGCGACAATGATGGGCGGCCTTGGTCGTACGATCAATGGGAGCTACGCGGAGTACACACGCGTACAGGCGAGCAACGTGGCGGTGATCGAGTCGGATCTTTCGTGGGCGGAGCTAGCTGCCATTCCGCAGTCATACGCAACAGCGTGGACATGTCTGTTCCGTAACCTGAAAATTCAGCGTGGGCAGACTATTGTGATTCGCGGCGCGTCGTCTGCATTCGGGCTTGCCGCAGTGAACCTGGCGGTGAATGCGGGGTTGACGGTAATTGGCACCACGGTCAGCACATCGAGCTTTGAGCAACTGAAGGCGCTTGGGGTAAGCCGTTGTGAGATCGAACGCCCCGATCTTTCCCAGCATATCGCGGAGCGCAAGCAACTGGATGCGGTGCTGGATCTAGTCGGTAACAGCACGCTGCTGGATTCGCTGTCCATGGTTCGCCGTGACGGAAAAGTATGTCTGGCGGGCTGGCTTGGCGGACTGGCGCCGATTGCCGATTTCAATCCCCTGCTGCAGATGCCGAGCGGCGTGGACTTCACGTTCTTCGGCAGCTTCGTGTTCGGGACACCGGGTTTCCCACTGTCGGATGTGCCACTTCAAGCGATCGCCGCTGACATCGCGGCGGGGAAGTATTCAGCAAAGCCGTGGCGGGTTTTCCGTTTCGACGAGGTTCCCGAGGCGCACCGTATCATGGAAGCCAACGAAGCAAAGGGCAAGATGGTAGTTGTGCATGACGAGTGAACGTTCCGATTCGGCTGGACGCCGTCGGCGATCGCGCGGAGGCGCGGTCGTGCTACATAGGCAGGGCGCGGGCTGGCATTCGTCCAACTGGAGAATGACAAATTTTTGACGAAATTTTGGCCACGCTCTGCAACGCAAACCAGGACCCGGGTGGGCGCCGCCTTGGGCGGTTTCGATCCTCATGACAGCGCAGGCCAGTTCCTTGAGACATTCTCAGTAAGGAGTAACAGGCTGCTCGAAATACTTGCGGTTGATGAACCTGATGCTGCCACCGCAAAGCGAGAACCGCGTCCAATAGCTTCCTACCTTTCGTTCCGGTTGCTGGCCGACGACTCTAAAGTGCCAACAACCTGAAGACGGGTGCCGCGTACGCAAGCCCCAACTGGACGTCTCATCCTAGCCATAGTGGCCGTTCGACCTGGCACCGTCAAACGACCGTGAAGTCGGCTACGGTCGGTCGCCCTCCGATCACAGCCTTCGCAAATCGGCCAGAGTGGACATTAGGGAGGAGCTACGTTGCGGAGTGCACCTCACTTCGTTAAGACATCCAAAGCCTTTTTAGGCTGAGCGAGAGTCGTTAACTGGCTCTTGACGAAAGTCCGCTCGATTTTGGGAACGGCCGTTGCCGGTCCGGCATAGCGAATGACGGCAAGGGGTCGATTAGAGCCATCTGGCATGGACACGGTTTTGGAGCTATGAGCCGCGCCCGATAAGGGATTCGGATGTGTCCATCGTTCCGAACTTCTCCGTATCGAATCCTTGGCCAACTTCCAGCATCACGCCGAGCAGCAACTCTCCGAACTTTCTGCTGACCCGTTGCGAAGCGATCAGGCAGTACCGGCAATGACCACGTAACCCGGCCGGCGGCGCTCCCGCAACGGCTGGCCAACCGAACCTAGCCTTAACACAAGCCGTTGATTTCGCTGGAATTCGGTCCGACCCAATCTTGAACCGACCAATTTTGCATTCCGAATCCTCATGCTGATAAGAATAGTTATCGGCATGGACGGTTGCGACGAAAAAGCCACCCGCAGGCGGCTGCACCTTTAATTGAGCGCGCGGCCCGTATCGCCGGTGGCCTTCGCTGCCTCGTAACCGTCCGCTGATGGCCGTGTAGAAGCGATAGTCGAATCTATCCAGAGTAGTTCCCATCAAAATCTGGCGGGGACTGCTTTGGAGTCTGTAGCAAAGCGGGGGGGCCGCACGCACGGCAGCCGCAATCACCCGATTGAACTGAAACGTAGATTGGCAGAAGCTTCTTGCGTGCCAGGCGTGTCTGTGTCAAAGCTGGCGCTGGAACACGGTCTGAACGTGAACATGGTCTTCCGGTGGCGTCGCATGTTTCGAGCAGGCCAATTCGGTGCCTCTGAGGTTGCCGACGCCCCATTGCTGCTCCCTGTCGTAGTCGGGGCACCCGCAGTCGAAGAATCGGTCGCGGTGCCTCCCACAGGAAGGCCTTGCGAGCAGCCGAAAGCGTCTCCCACCGGGGTTATGCGGTTGCAACTGGCCAAGGGCCAATTGAGCATTGAGGGCCGTGCCGATCCGGAAGTCCTGCGAGCGGACGCTCCACCCGGTTGATGTAGGCCAGCGCCTCGTCCAGCGTGTCGTACGCGATCACGGGCAGGAGCGGGCCGAAGATTTCCTCGCGCATCAGGTCCATACCGTCGTGCGTGTCGAGCACCAGGACCCGCGACAGCATGCGGCCGCTTGCGCCACTGCCGTCCTGCGGCGCCAGCGGCACGATCTGCGCGCCCTTGTCCCGGGCGTCGGCGAGCAGGCGCAGCAGGCGTTCGTGGTGGCGCGGCGTGGCGATGCTGGTGTAGTCCGGGTTGTCCGCCACCGACGGATACATCGCCGCCACCGCCTGCTGCATCGTTTGCACGAATTGGGGCACGCGTTCGCGTTGCACGAGTGCATAGTCGGGCGCCACGCAGGTCTGGCCGGCATTGAGCAGCTTGCCGTACGCGAGACGCGGCGCCGCTTCATCAAGCTTGCAATCCGCGCCGATAATGGCCGGCGATTTGCCCCCCAATTCCAAGGTCACCGGGGTCAGATTGCGCGCCGCCGCTAGCGCCACCACGCGGCCCACGCTGGTGGAGCCGGTGGAGAACAGGTGGTCGAACGGCAGCACCGAAAATGCCGCGCCCACCTCGACGCCGCCCGTCACCACCGTCATCTCATGGGTGGCGAAGCTCTGCTCCACCAGTTCACGCAGCAGTGCCGACAGGCGCGGCGTCAAATCGCTGGGCTTGAGCATCACGCTGTTGCCGGCCGCCAGAGCGGCAGCGGCCGGCGTAAAAGCCAGCTGGAACGGATAGTTCCAGGGGGCGATGATGCCGACCACCCCCAGCGGCTGGCGCAGCAGGCGGCTGCGGCCGGGCAGCATATGTATCGGCGTCGCCACGCGGCGCGGTTTCATCCAGTTGCGCAAATGGCGTATGTTCTGGCGGATCGTCGCCATGGTCGAGAAAATTTCGGCGATCTGCGTTTCGTGCTCCGAGCGGTGGCCAAAATCGGCGCTGATCGCCTCGACGATGCGATGCTGGTGCTGGACCGTCAGCGCCATGAGGCGGCGCAGCCGGTCCAGCCGCGTGGCCTACGGCGGCGTGCGGTCGGCCTCACTGGCCGCCTTCAATACATCGAACGCGGCCCGCATGGGCACAATGTCAGGGTGTACTACGCCCTCGGCTGGCGCGGCGGTGTCTCGCATGTGCATGGTGTGCTATCTGGTAACGACAGGGAATGGCGGATAGAAGGTGCCCGCTAGAGATGGCCCCCAGCGCCTGCGGGTCGCCGGTCACGATCAGTTCGCCAGCCTGCACCAACTGCTGCAGGCTGGCTGCTTTAACAGCAGCGTGAATAGCGCGGCTTGACTTAGATAAAAGCCCGGCAACGGCCTCGTTGCTTCCCCCGTCGATCACAGGCGGGGGTGGCAGTTCCTACTTTTGACTTTTCATGATCATTTCAGCGCCTTTTTCGGCGAGCATCATGACCGGGAAATTGGTATTGCCGCTGGGTATTTTCGGCATGATGGACGCGTCAATGACTCTCAAACCATCGAGGCCGCGAACACGGAGTGAGGTATCGACTACCGCGTTGTCGTCATTTCCCATTTTGCAGGTGCCGACCGGGTGATAGATGGACAAGGCGTTCTGTCGAATGTACTGATCTAGTTCCCCATCGGTAGTGGCCTGCTTGCCTGGAGCGAGCTCCAAGCCGCGGAATGCGTCGAAAGGCTTTTGCGAGATGATGTCGCGTGCAATCCGAAGGCCGTCGCGCAGAACCCGGAGATCGTCGAGATCGGCAAGATAATTGGGATCGATGGCTGGTGCTGATGTCGGATCAGCACTGACGATCTTGACGCTGCCGGAGCTGATGGGACGGCTCGCCGTGACACCGGCCATGAAGCCTTCTTCGCGGATAACGTCGCGACCATGATTGGAAAACATCAGGGGAAGGCAATACACCTGTATATCTGGATACTCAAGGCTGGCCTGCGTTTTGACATGCGCCCAGGTTTCCAGTCCATTTGTGGCGGCTGGACCCGATCGGAACAACAGGTATTTTGCAAAAGAGGAAGCCATGCCAAGTGGTCCGAGGCTTGACAGGGCCGAATATGGTTTGGTTATCTTTTGCTTGAGGGAAATTGAAAGGTGATCACGCAAATTGCGGCCCACGCCAGGCAACTCATGCTTGACGGCTAGCCCGTGCGGCTTGATATCTTCTGGATTGCCGATCCCCGATAGCTGCAGCAGCTGCGGCGAATTGATCGCGCCGCCCGAAAGAATGACCTCTCGAGTCGCTTCGCAGAAACGGAGTCCCGAACGGTCGAAGTACTCGACGCCGACCGCGCGCCCTTCTTTTATGACAATCCTGGAGACGAGCGCATTGCTGATGATTTTCAGGTTTGGGCGGGACATCGCCGGCCTTAAATACGAATGCGCGGTACTTTGGCGCAGGCCGTTGGCATAGTTTCCTTGCATTATGGCGACGCCTTCAGGCGTCTTGGCGTTGTAGTCCTCGTTGAAGTGATGACCAGCCTCGACGGCCGCCTGGATCCAACTCTTGGAGATATGAGTCATCTCCATTCTTTTGGCTAGGGTGATCCCGACAGGCCCTGTGCGTCCACGAAACTCCTCGTCGCCTTCAGCGAAACTTTCCACCCGCTTAAAGTATGGCAGGCAGTCACGGAATGACCAGCCCTGGTTGCCGAGGTCTTCCCAGTGGTCATAGTCGCCGGGATTGCCCCAAGAAACGGCCATGCCGTTAATCGAACTGGACCCGCCCAGGACTTTGCCGCGAGGGACATACATGGTTCGGCCATTCAGTCCCGGTTGCGGCACCGTTTCAAAGTTCCAGTTGCCCATGCCAGACTTCATCAGCTCAAAGTATCCGGCGGGCATTCGATACATAAGGTTGCGGTCCTTGCCTCCGGCCTCAATCAAAGTGACCCGCACAGCAGGATCGCTACTCAAACGATTGGCCAGGATACAACCAGCGGACCCGGCACCTATGATGATGTAATCGGACATAAGATCTTCTACAGTTGCCGCGTTCACGGCGAATTTCGCTTCTGCCCTGGCATTGGACCAGGTGAGGTTGGCATTGAGAAAATGGCGACGGAGCCTTGTATGGGCTTCGAAAGGGCTGCGATCACCGGAAGCGCGGCAGTCGACAGAAGCGGGCTAGCGCAAGTTTGCTTGAGCTTACATGGGAGGGTCTCCAGAATATAAGTATGATGTCCTCATGCCAATCGTCATCACCCGGGTGGTCGATTGATTTCAAGCAAATGCTGGATGCTTTTCGATCCCCCGAGCCGGCAAGACATGGACGCGCTCGAATTCGGCATCCCCCCCCTTCTACCACGATCTTCGGACACCGAAATTCCAGCACACGGCCTGCGCTACTTCGTTAGAAATGACAGAACTCTATCGGCAAAGCGCCCATAAGGTGGCGTCAGGAACTTGAGCGAACTGAAGCGCGCCTGATAGAAGACAGGGCGCAGCTTCGAGAAAGCGTCGAACCCTTCCTTTCCGTGGTAATGGCCCATTCCCGACTCACCAACGCCGCCGAATGGTAGATCGTGCTGGCCGACGTGGAAGAGCGCATCGTTGACAGAGACACCGCCGGACATCACACGATTCAGCACCTCCTGTACCCGGCGGCGATCAAGACTGAAAGGATAAACAGCCAATGGGCGCGGCCCGGCGTTGATCTTTTCGATCACGGTGTTAAGAGATCTGTACTTCCGCAACGGCAAGATCGGACCGAATATTTCATGCTGCATGATGAGGCTGTCGTCGGGCGCGTTGAGCACCAGATGAGGCACAATCTTCCGCGAAGCGCGATCAAATGGCAGGCCCGGCAGCAGCGGGATGACAGTGGCGCCACGCTGACGGGCGTCTTCCAAGGTTTTAAGCAGGCGCTCGAATGCGCTCGCATTGATGATCGACGTAAAGTCCGGCGTTGCCAGATCGGGGTAGCGCTTGACGACAATCTCGCGCGCCAACCGGACGAACTCGTCAATCTGACCCTCCGGTAGCCAGGCATAGTCGACAGTGGTGCAGATCTGCCCGGCGTTGAGGCACTTGACGTACAAGATGCGCTCCGCGGCCGTGCGCAAGGGAAAATCGTCGCAGACAATGGCCGGCGACTTGCCGCCCAGCTCCAACGTTACCGGACACAGGTTTTGCGCTGCAGCTGCCATCACAGCACGCCCGGTCTGGCTTGATCCCGTAAACATTAGGTGATCAAACTTGAGCTTGGAGAATTCGACGCCGACGCCGCCCGTTTCATCAAAGAACTGGAGTTTTTCAGCCGGGAAGTACGCTGGCATGCGCTCGATCAGCAGAGCGGCCAGGTTGCGGGAATTCTCGCTCATCTTCACCATGGCACGATTGCCGGATGCGAAGATGTAGGTCAAAGGACCGAAGCTCAGGTTGATTGGGAAATTCCAGGGCACGATCACCCCGACCACGCCCAGGGGCTGCGGAATCACACGATTGCGCGCGCCGAAAAAGGCGCGAAGATCCACCGAGCGCCGCTGCGGCTTCATCCAGCCGCGCAACTGCTTGATGACATGATTGATTCCGTCAAGCGTAGGGAATACCTCCGCCAACAGGGTCTCGTGGCGCGATCGGCTGCCGTAGTCTGCGCTGATGGCATCGCACAACGCCAGCTTGTTGTCCCGAATGAAGCGCTGAAGCGTGCGAAGATCTGCCTTGCGCTCCCGCAGGCTAGGCACCGGATGAGCGAAGTACGCTTGGCGTTGACATGCCAAGCTAGCATGGAGCGCTCCGGCCGTATTGGCCGCGGGAGCGACGATGGGAGGAACCCCGAACGTGGAGCATTCTTCTACTACAGTGCTGCTTACCGAGGATGTGAACATCTATCGTCCTTGCGTACCGTGGCGATGGGCCTGACCTGAACCGATGCCCCATGCGAAATGAATGTCTGGCGCTACCTCGCGAGCGTATCCATGGAACGCGAGCAAGAAGCTGCAAGCCAAGGGGCGAGTCAAAGGGTGCCACTTACTGACGCCAGTATGGGTCTATCCGCCCGGATTCACCCTGACATCTGCGGACATTGATTTATCTTTTGGCGACAGCTAGGGAAAGCCCTCAGGCAATCCCGTACGAAGGGAACAGCCCATCAGCGATGGCGATCGCGCTTGGCGGCGGATTCGCGCAACTGCGCGCGCAAGCCAGAGGGACTCGCGCCAAACCAACGCCTGCAACTGCGCGTCAATGCCGATGCCTCGGCATAGTCTAGCAACGCCGCGAGCGATGCCATCGGTGGCGCCTGGGGCCGCTCGATCATCTGCTTGAAGACGGTGCGCCGCACCTCGTCCTTGAGTAGCTCGAAGCTGCTGCCTTCCCTGCTCAAACGCCGCTGCATGGTGCGCGGATGGACAGCCAGCTTGCGTGCGACTTCCTGATGCGTGGCGAGACCCGTCCCCAGCAATTGACGAATCAGCAAGCGCACACGATCGGAGGATGGCTTGTCTGGCGTCCTGAACTGCGTATCGAGATAAGTCTGCGCGACGTGGCGAACCACTGAGTTGCTTCGTAGTAGCGGTAGCTCCAGGTCGCCCCTCTGCAGACGAATGGCAGCCTTCCCCTGTTCAAAGACACACGGTGCCCCGAAGAATTGCTCGTACACCTCGGCGGGTGCGACCCTTGCGTGCGGAAACATCACCTGCGGGGAACGAAGCCCGCCCTGGCAAACCAGACTCAAGCATTGCCAGGCGATCGCTAGGGCGAGTTCCTGCGCCTGCGCGCAGCCGCGAGCCTCGGGCAAGTCGACAGCGAGGACCAAGTCGACGAGATTGGCATGTCTGGGAACGGGCACCAGGGACAGCCGTGCGGCGGCGCTGTGCACGTAAATGTATCGCGCCGCGAGGTCAATCGCCTCTCGCAAGGTGGATGCGCTTTCAAAAACCAGCGCCACAACGCCCAGCGTATCCATGCCCTGGCGCCGTGCCAGGCGCAGTCCTAAGTCGGGACAAGCCGCATCCACGGCGGAACGTTCCAGTAATTCGATCTTCGCAGCATGGGGGATTAAAGCATCTGGGTCACACAGCGACTTCACAGACAGGCCGACACGACGCAATTGGCGAGCAACATCCAGCCCGAGCGACTGCGCCAGTTCAGCGTACCCCGCAAGGGCGGCGGCACGGATCAGGTTGCTCATTGCGCGTATGGAACAGGTGTATCGACCTCGCTGGCGACCTGGGCGATGCATGCGATGGCCTTTTTTGCCATGGGCGACGGCGTGCGGTTGCGAAGGCTCACGACGCCCATTTCCGAATGCAGTGATGGCCATCCCCGGATACGCAGCGGAAGCAGCGAACCTGCGTCGATATCGGCCTGTACCGACGCCTGCGTCGCGGCCAATACAGTGTCGGTGGACAGGGCAACAGACCGGAGGATGGCGATGTCATCGCACTCCAGCGCAAGAACGACTTGCTGACCCGCTGGCAATCCAAGCGCCCTTGCCAGCTTGGCCTTCACGGCGATCGGCACCTTTGCTGCCGCGACGCCGTAGCCCCAGGCATCGGCCAACGTGCATTGGCTCGCGGCCAGAGGATGCGATGCCCGAATGTAGAGATCGAAGTGTTGCGTCCCTAACACCCGGATCTCCAGCGCCGCATCCTCCGGCAGGTCCCGTACATCCGCGACGAAGAATTCGATATGCTCAGTGCGCAGGCGTTCCAGCAACTGCTGCCAATTGCTCTCCTCCACGCGCAGCCCGACCCTGGGATAGCGGCGACGCAATTCAGACAGCGCCTTCGGCAAGAGAGTAGCGGCCGGAAATGGGCCTGCGCCGAATGCGGTGTCGCCCAAATGGCCGTCGCGGTACAGATCAACGTCGCGCTGCAAACAGCGCGCATCGAACAGCAGCGCGCGCGCCCGTTTGATCACGAACTCGCCAGCGGGAGTCGGCTGGACTCCTCCCACTACCCGGTCGAACAGCCGGATACCTAGGTCGTTCTCGATGCTTTGGATGCTACGGCTGAAAGCCGGCTGACTGAGGTGAACCTGCTCGGCAGCTCGTGCGAAATGCCGTACATCGGCAAGTGCGACGAGGTGGGCGAGGCGGCGAAGTTCCATCATCTTTCGTTGCTCTGCACGCATTGGCACGCGACCCAGTATGCATTGGACGCATTCGGCCCGCAAGCTTAAAGTCGCTCAGACCTACGGGAGTCCAGACGTGGAACCGCTCGGATAACAGACGCGATAGGAGACGCCACCAATGAGTCTGCAACTACAAAACATCCTTATTGTCACCATCATGCTTGGCTTCGCCGGCATGGAGTTCGCCACGCGGCGCTACAAAAACAGTGTCCACCCCACCTCTGACGACACCAGGCTGGAGCTGGCGATGTTCGTGAGCCTTGTTGCGGTCACCCAGCCGGTAGCCATGTTGGTCACGGGCAAGCTTTGTGCTTGGCTCATGCCAGAGCAGCGCGGCGCGTGGGCAAACTTGCCATGGTGGGCAATGGCCGCAATCCTGCTAGTCTGCGACGACATGACTCAGTACTGGTGGCACCGCGTTTCGCATTCGCCGCTCCTATGGCCTCTGCACCGCGCACACCACACCGCGCAGTACATGAGCATCCGAATGACGTACCGCAACAACTTCTTCTACTACCTGATGATGCCGGGCTTGTGGATCGCCAGTGTTCTTCTTTACTTGGGTTTCGCTAAGGTATTCGGCGTGTACTTTCTCATCAAGGTGAGCGTGATCCTAGGGGCTCACAGCGCATGGCGCTGGGACGAGCCACTGTACCGGATCCGCGCGCTGCGTCCGCTAATGTGGATCCTGGAGCGAACCATCTCGACGCCTGCAACGCACTGGGCACACCACGCTATCACTAACGACGATGGCATCGGGCACTACAAGGGCAACTTCGGCAATCTCCTGTTCCTTTGGGACATCCTGTTCGGCACGGCGCATATCACGCGGCAATACCCCGCGGGGATTGGCTTACAGGACGACCTGCTCTTCGGACAGGAGCGCTGGTACATTCAAATGTTCTACCCCTTAGTCCAGTCGCACCGCGAGCATTCGGCACTTCGCTTCGGCGGACGCGCGTATGAGGACAATCAAGTGCACTCCGATGCGGGCGCGCAGTGCAAGGACCGGCAGAGATCGGGCTGACAAACAGCGAACAGCACAAACAAAGCCTGCGCTCGCCGGGAGGCCCATGACATCAAGCGCTACTGCTGGCGAGGTCATCACAGGACACGCGTTTGAACGATCCCGAATGGAATCCGAGCGGAGCAGCTTCGGTGTCGCCTATGGCAATCACTCTCCCGACAAAGATAGTGTGATCGCCGGCAGGGATTGCACTGTCGAGGACGCATTCGAAGTAGGCGGCATGCTGTGCAAGCACCGGTAGTCCTGTTGTTCCGGTCACCCATTGCACTCCATCGAAACGATCTGGAACCTTCGAAGCAAACCTGATGGCAGTATCCTTCTGATCCTGAGCAAGGATATTGATCACCAAGCCGCCGGCCTCAATGAATGCCTGGTGCACGGTCGATCGATGATCCAAACAGACCAAGACCAAAGGCGGAGACATCGATACCGAGGTAAAGGAGTTGGCCGTGAACCCGACATTCTTCCCATCTTTAGTCTGTGTTGTTACGACCGTAACGCCGGTAGGATACCGCCCGAAGGCACGGCGCAAATCACTTGGCGAGAAATCTGACATTTGGAATGGCTCCGATCGATGGTTTAATACCTGAATCGATCTTATTGATTCCCGCAAACGAGTGCTGCTCCAAACGAGAGAGAAAGATGATCTATTTGGAAAGAGCGTCAGAACGCGGTCTCACGAGGCTGTACCGGCTGCATTCCAGCGTCATCGGTAGGTAGATCCAGAGTATGGCCGCTTGCAACCTCGTGAGGATGCGCTAGCTGGAACAAATCCGCCCGCCGCAAGTGGCTTTGTTTTTGATTGCTGCACCGGCGCCTTCGCCGCAGCCAGCGGAAAGAATCAGCGAGAGCGGACCGTTCAGGCCGATCTTCCCCCACTCACAGGCATGCATCGGCGTGATACGCCGCATGGTCTCATCCCGATCCTCCGAACTTGGACGCGATGTAATCCTTCTACCCGTCCTTCCGCGCTGCCTCGCGCCACGCCATCGGAGTGCATCCAAAGTGTTTTTTGAAGGCCCGGGAAAAATGAGAAACATTCTCGAAGCCAACATCGAAAGCGATATCGGTAACCTTGGATTCGCAGCTGTTTGATGCTGCCAACAATTCCGCAGCCCGGTCCAGTCGTTTTTGCCAGATCAAGGGCGCCACGGGTCGTCCCAACTGAGCCACGAATATTTCATCGAGCCTTCGTCTGCTCACCCCCATGTAGGCAGCGAGTTGTTCCGTGCTGAAGGTGGAATCGAATGCGGAGGACTCCAGGTGTTGCATCGCGCGTCTCATGCGTGCCTCGTCCCGATTCGACACCGGGTCCTGGTCCAATACGGGTAGGCTGAGGGCTTCGACCAGCATCGACATCAGCCGCTTGCATTGCGGGACGTTCAGCAGTGGACACATCTCGAGCGCAGAGATCAACAGCCGAGAGAGCATCTGCGTGCCGGGAGCTCCCGCCAGAAAGCGCTGATTTACATTGCGCAAAGCATCAGGCAGGTGCGCTCGAACCAGCCGAAGTGGTAGGAGAAACAAGACAAGCTCTGAGCCAATCTCCATTTCCTTCTCGAAGGGCCGGCCACTGTTGACAAATACTATGTCACCAGCAGCCAGCCGATTCACCCGCCCGTCCTGCTTAACGGTGCAGGACCCATTCAGCAGCAAGAACACTGCATAGTGACCATGCTGATCATCGGATTCGCGCTGCGTCCGATCGAGTTCGATATGCATTCCGTGACGCACAAGCGCGAAGGCTGTTCGAACACGATAGAGGCCAAAACTGCCAATCCCCACGCCCCGAATGGATCCCCCCAGTGGGGGACGCACCGGCGGAGGGCCCAACCTAACCCGATCCTTGAATAGACCCGAGTGCCATTCTTGCCAGACGCTAGCCCTCTGCGCCACCATCACTTGTGTCAGATCCAGTTCAACCATGATCGAGCTACCTTTTTACCGTAACGTCAGGCTGATCGCGCCACCGCCACAACTTCGCGCGCGGTCACTTTGTGCTGGGCCGCCGACGTACCTGGCACATAGGTGTCGGCCCGCTGACCAACTGGGGGCATCACCTCGAACCGGCTGACCTCTGCCACCAACTCCGCCGATTGCTGCTGCAGGCTGTCTGCCGCTGCCGCCGCTTGTTCGACTAAGGCCGCATTCTGCTGGGTCACGCCTTCCATCCTTGCGATAGCAAGGTTGACTTCCTCGATGCGCGACGACTGCTCCTCGCTCGCGGCGGCGATTCCGCCCATGATATCGCTCAACTGCTTGACGGCCTCGACGATCTCACTCATGGTGCCGGCGGCTTGGTCGACCTGGCGCGCACCACCGGCCACCTGCTCTACGGAATCCTCGATCAGCCAGCCAATCTCCTTGGCCGCTGCCGCCGAGCGTTGAGCCAGATTTCGCACCTCGGCCGCCACCACAGCGAAGCTACGGCCCCCCTCCCCGGCGCGCGCGGCCTCAACTGCCGCGTTGAGTGCCAGAATATTGGTCTGAAAGGCAATGCCTTCGATCACACCGATGATCTCCGCCACCTTGCAAGACGATGCCGATATGCTGCGCATTGTATCGACCACACTGCGAACAGCCTGTCCGCCCGCGTACGCGATCGCCGAAGCATCGGCCGCCAACTGGTGCGTCTGGCGCACGCTATCCACGTTCTTCCGTACGAAGGAAGTCAACTGTTCCATCGAACCTACCATCTGCTCGAGCGAACACGCTTGCTCTTCGGTACGCTGCGACAAATCCATATTGCCTTGTGCAATCTCGCGGGACGCGCCATCAATCGCTGCGGCTACGGACTGGATTCCCTGAATCATTACGCATAGGGACGCAATCGCGTGCCGCAGCGCGGCCGACATGCGCCCCATTTCGTCGTCGATACGCACTTTGATATCCGGCGCCAGCTTGCCCTCGGCGAGTGCTTCCGCAGCAGCCAGCACGCGGCGCGCAGGGCGCGTAATCGAGATCGTGATGCAAGCCCCAAGGACCACCGCCAGCGCCGCCGCAGCCGCAGCCAAGCCGATCAAAAGACTTCGCGCCCTCTCGTAGAGCCCGTACTCAACCGTCATTGCATCTAGTGCGATCTGGCGACGGGAGTCGGTCAATTCGTTCAGCTTGTCGAAGTACAGCCCTTGGACCCTGGGAAGCGCAACGAGCAACGCCTCGCGCGCACCACCGAAATCGCCGCTGCGCAGTTTTACCAGCACTGCGTCGAGCTGATCGTCGTAGGATGCCCCCACCGACTTGAGCTGGCGGAGGTCCTCTTTTAGTGGGACGTCCGTCCCCGATCCCATTAGCTCGTCGAGCCGCTCCAAGGTAGCGGACATGAGTTTGCGCTGCTTCTCGACAAGTTCGGCGTTGCGTTGGGCAATGACCGAATCCTCCAACAAGGCTGCGTCCCGCACCAGGATTCCGCTAGACTGCGCCCCTTCTTTAATGCGCCCAAGTTCGACTACGCCCGACCGCACCACCGTCTGCATAGCTCCATTCATTGCGCGAAGTGACAGAACCCCAAGCGTCGTCACACCTGCCAGAAGTAGTACCAAAGCAGAAAAGGCCACTGTCAGGCGCCCTCCAATCCCCAGAATCAGCAAGCGCCGCATCTCCTCCTCCAGTTTCATTCTTAGCTTTTTGACGCCCGTGTGGTTGCGAGCATCCGGATCCGCAGATCCCCGTCCGCACTACGCGGCTTCGGCGCGAATTCTTGGTGTGATATCCTATATTTACCGATCCCAGTAATCGCTGGAAACTAATCAGTATTTGTCCCTACACGGATTCCCATTGCAGCCGTTGACGAATGAGTTTGGCAGTGGGTCAACGCCAGATCGCCCCGCACCACCTCACGGTAGAACTGCTTTAAGCGCCTTGATATCGAAACATATTTTGAACGCCCCTCCGCATGGAGATGGTGGCCGCAGAAAAGTGGCGGAATCTGCCATAAACCAGGTGCCGTTACCCCACTCGCGTGCTTGCGCTTCTCCTGCTGCGACCGAAGCCCGAGTGAGACGGGCGTACTCGAGCAGTTCACCTAGCGCGAGAGCAACCTCAGGCCGCTTCGCAGCGTTCATGACCTCTGCCATCTGGCAACCGAGATCGTAAGCGAACTCGAGCTTGACAGCCGCCCTCACATTTGTCTGCTGTGCGATATTGGCGTACCAGCCTGCTTTGATCAAGGCGTTATACGCTGCAATGTCCCCGTCAATAAACAGCCGCTCATACGGGATCTCCACGTCATCGAAGATCACAAAGGAGTCCTGCTCATCGAATCGGGAAGAGAACGGCCGGTCGGCTACGTCGCCTTGGCCGTAGTGATC
Source organism: Cupriavidus sp. 8B (assembly GCF_054589115.1). NCBI lineage: Bacteria > Pseudomonadati > Pseudomonadota > Betaproteobacteria > Burkholderiales > Burkholderiaceae > Cupriavidus > Cupriavidus sp. 8B. Next base: position 33,928 of record NZ_BAAILO010000258.1, read on the forward strand.
TCGGCAAACCTGGATCAATCCTTTGGTACCGACTGGTACGGAGAACATCAGAGCGCATGCAGGATCGGCATGGGGAGGGAGCGGCGACGACGGATAGACAAACATTTCGTCGGCAAACGGCCCCATGGTAGCTAGAAACCTTGGCACCGCGCACAATAACGCCGGTATCAGTGCGGCCCACGACGCGCAGCGCCAGTTCGGCGTTCAGGCCGCTCAGTTCGTCAACGCTGCGGTCAATCGCCGGTTGGACGCCGGCTCCGCATCACCGCTGCTGGACATGACGTCCGAGCGCCCCACAAAGCCAGCCAATGTCACGTTCACATAGTCCGGGGTGCGCCCCATCATCCCCACTGAATAGCGCGCCAGCCGATCGAAACAGCGATGCCGGATAGCAAGGTCTTCCTTTGACCTGGGCACCAGCAAGCTGGCGCTCATCACCTCTCCGGTTTCGGGATCAGTTGTCAAACAATCCTGAGCGTGCAGTTTCTGCCAGTCGAAATAGCCTGCAATTCCGCGTACGGACCCGGCGAAAGCCGGCTCACTCATTGGCGAAACCTGTCGATCGCCGAACCATAGCGTACGCCCGTCTTCCAGACCGCTCAGATACTCATTCCCACTTCTCACCGCCATGCTTGTCTCCCAGTTCGTTTGCGACCAGCCGACATCTAGATAGAGATCACGGCTGGGTGACTGAGATTTTGATGTACGAAGTGGCACCCTGCTTTGCCGGGCTGGAAGTTCTCCAGCCTGGATTGGATCAACGCGCGTCCCGTTACCACGGGCTCATCGAGCTCCGCCGGCTCATAGCTGTTGCAGCGGAGCTATTGAATGCAACGGGTTTCGACCGCCAGCAGGTGTCGGCAGGCAGTCCAATCAGGCGACCGTCGTCGGCGCCGCCCGCGAGCCACTCACCGTGCCGAATCTGCGACCGCCTTGGGCCTGATTGAATCCGCCGTGCCCTGGATGAACGCCTGGATCTTCTCGACGTCTTCCTTGCTCAACTTGCCAGAGAAGTCGGGCATACCGCGCGCCATCGCGGGTCCCTTGAAGACGAACTTGTCGAGGTTCTCGATGTAAGCACTGTGCATATCGATCTGCTTCTCCCCCACCTGCACGAGAGGGAACCGCCACCCCGAAGTCCCGCATCCACAGCGGCCCGTGAAGACGGCGCCGAGTCAACGTCGGTCCGGCGCCGTCTGAGGGCGGCTATGCTAGCAAGCGGCCCCCTTCAACAATCCGTGCGGGTCTATGACGAACTTCTTCGGCACGCCGGCGTCGAATGCCGAATAGCCCTCGGGCGCCTGCTCCAAGGAGATGACCTGTACATTCACTACGTCCGCGATATTGATCCTGTCCCAAAGGATTGCTTGCATCAGCGCGCGGTTGTACTTCATCACTGGCGTCTGGCCGGTGTGGAAGCTATGAGACTTCGCCCATCCCAGTCCTAGACGTACCGACAGGCTGCCGCGTTTGGCAGCGTCGTCCACGGCGCCGGGATCATCTGTCACATACAAGCCAGGAATACCAATCTTCCCAGCCGCGCGTGTAACCTCCATGAGGGAGTTGAGCACGATGGCTGGCGCCTCTATCTGAGAACCTTCATGGCCGTGACCGCGCGCCTCAAAGCCCACGCAATCCACAGCGCAATCCACCTCCGGAGTGCCAAGGATCTGCTCGATCTGCTCAGCGAGCGTTGCGTCCAATGACAAATCGACGGTATGGAAGCCGACTTTGCCTGCATGCTCCAGTCGGGCAGAATTGACGTCGCCCACGATGACTACCGCCGCGCCCAGCAAGCGTGCGGAGGCTGCTGCAGCCAACCCCACCGGTCCAGCCCCCGCGATATAGACGGTTGCGCCAGGGACAACGCCCGCCGTCACTGCCCCGTGGTAACCGGTCGGCAGGATGTCAGACAGGCAGGTTAGGTCTTTAATCTTTCCCATCGCCTGGGCGCTGTCCGGGAAACGCAGCAAATTGAAGTCCGCGTACGGCACCATGACGTACTCCGCTTGGCCGCCAATCCATCCTCCCATATCGACATAACCGTAAGCGCCGCCAGCCCGCGAGGGATTGACACTCAGGCAGACACCCGTATGTTGCTCCTTGCAAGTCCTGCAGCGGCCGCAGGCCACGTTAAACGGAACGGACACCAGGTCACCAACCTTGAGCGTTTCCACGTCACGACCAACTTCAAGCACCTCACCGGTGATCTCGTGTCCGAGAACCAATCCCGCCGGGGCTGTAGTACGGCCACGGACCATGTGCTGATCGGAGCCGCAAATATTCGTCGACACCACCTTTAGAATTACGCCGTGCTCGATCTTCCTGCCGTGCGGCGTTTCCAACTTTGGAAAGGGGATCGACTGCACCTCAACCAACCCTTGCTTAACGTATACGACGCCACGATTCACAGTCATCTACACCTCCGTCCAGAACATTGAAAAGAATCGCGCGCTCTGATATAGACGCGCGTCAGCATTATTTCTGTCGCGCTTATCCGGGAAACACCACGGTTTTGCGTCCGTTGAGCAGTACTCGGTCCTCGAGATGGTATCGGACGGCTCGCGCAAGTACGCGGCGTTCGATGTCCCTCCCCTTTCGCACCAGTTGATCCGGCATGTCCCGATGGCTGATACGCTCGACATCCTGCTCAATGATCGGCCCTTCATCGAGGTCTGCCGTGACGTAGTGCGCAGTCGCACCGATCAGCTTCACACCACGCTCGTACGCCTGATGGTATGGCTTTGCGCCCTTGAAGCCCGGGAGAAATGAATGATGAATATTTATACATTTCCCTCTGAGATTCTCAGCCAGATGATCCGAGAGAATCTGCATATAGCGAGCTAGCACCACCAGATCCGCTTTCGATTCGCGGATAAGCTGCAACACCCTTTCCTCCTGGACACTCTTTCCACCCTCGCCTACCGGTAGCCAGTGAAACGGGATGTCATGCAGATCCAGATGGCTGAACGCTTCGCGTGGATGATTGGAAACGATGGCCACTACATTCATCGGAATCTCACCCGTGCGCCACCGGTAGAGAAGGTCCGCCAGGCAATGATCTGCCTTTGAGGTCATGATCAGGACGCGCCGCTTCTGATCGCAGTGTTGAACGGTGATGCTCATATCGAATCTCGCCACCATCGGCTGCATCAGCGATTCGATGTCGCTCGTGACGTTTGGATCGGTTGCCTGGAAGTGCATGCGAACGAAAAAGCTGTCGCTGTCAGTATCATCGAACTGTTGCGAATCCAGGATATCAAAGCCCGCCTCAAACAGCCGCGTGGTAACTGCGGCGACGATGCCGGGGCGGTTCCTGCACGCCAAGCGCATTACATAATCTGGGAGTTTCATAGCCGAATTAGCGAGGTAACCAAGAGCCACATCACAGCGCATCGCGCCGATGGTCCTGCTTGTAAGGAGCGGGGGCAACGCGCGCCCGAACCATTTTCTGACGTTTCCCGGGTGAGCCCCAGACGATCGTTACCGCTGTTCCAGGCGTGGCGAGTGATGGTTCGATGTAGCCTAGAGACAGTACTTTGCGGAAGTGATAGCTGTACCCCGGGGAGGTGGAGATGCCGACGGTCTGTCCATGCAATTGGATCGAATCCGCCCACACCATCCAACGTTGTGGATGGGGAATATCCAGATAGTCGTATGGTTCACCTGCGCGGAAGAGCGATGCGTAGATATCGACCACATCGTCCGAGTTGAACTCCAAGGTGACACGCGTGAGCTTCTGGCCGTTCGCTGCCTCGGCCTCGAGCGCGGCACGACCGGTGAACTCGTGGTCGAACTTGACGCTCTTTCCCCAGCCGAGTTCGAAAGGGGTACGGCAGTAGTCAGAGATCTCCGCGCCGACGTAGCTTCCCTTTATGACGGGAATCAATCCCTTCATATCGAACGTCGTTCGCAAGAACTCTTGAAATCCGGCTGCGTCCGGCCCAAAGACGTCGTTCAGGTAATGCCACGTGATCGTCGGAAACGCCGCCTCAAGGTGATTGATCATGGCTGTCCGGCGACCTAGCCGCCGCATCCCAAGATTTCGTCCTGCGGACATCAGGGCGGCGTAAACCCGCGGAGCATCGGCTGCATCGCCGTGGAACTCAAATCCGACCTCGCCTGCCATGCCCTGTCGAAGCGCGAAGCACTTACATCCGTCGATGACGACGGGGATAAAGTGCATAAACTTCACATCGGTTAGCGGTGAGCCAGTTGCGTCTTGACAAACCTGGAGAGCGGTTGGACCAGAGACTTGGAACTGGAAGGTTTCGATTTGCCTCCACCTCGCATTCCAATTGCCTTTATCCAGCAGAAAGGCCGACCATGTTGCTGGACCGGCCTGAGTTCGGAATCGGTCCTCTGCCAGCCGCATAAGAATGCCCTCGCCAACAACTTTCCCGCGTGAGGAGCATTGGATCAGATGTTTCGCTTGGCCGACATCGAATTTTTGAAGACTATTTACTCCGGTATCAGTGAAGAACTGGAGCGCATCGGGGCCTTCGACTTCGATGTCCCAGAGGAAGGACCAATCCCCAATGTAGCAGGTAGTCTTCCACGACAACTGCTCATCCTGCCAGTCACTGTACTCGGACGCGCCCCAGCCAGGATGAGCAACTGGCAGGTTGCTACGTAGCATGTCGATAATTGGTTTGCTCATTTCACGATTCCATAGAAGAGCATTGCGGCGACACAACTATCGCCGGTGTCGGAGGCCATTGATCCCAGATCGCACCGCCTCTTCATCGCCAGCCCCTTCGTTCTTGGAGGCTCTGCTAGGGGCGGCCTAGCTCTACCTGGCACTCGTACACGCGGCGAGCTGTGCGAATATTTGCCGGCAAAGTTTGCCGACCAATACGCACGGTGCCACCTATCTTTCCGATGGTTCCGCCATAGGGTAAACATCGATCCTGAATGGCGAGATGGATTGTGCCCGCATGAGGCACTGGGGCGAGCATTGCTTCCGTCTGGAAGGGTTAGCGGGATCAGACGGGCTAACGCGCGCAAATCAGGCTGAACGCCGAGCAGCATCGGATCCGCAAAGTGACAGGATCCCGGCGGGTATTCACACGGACCTGGAGGTGTGCGACGGAGGGATTGCGTTGCCGGGCTCGCTCATGCGGCGGCCCTCCGGATCTGGCGCTATGACGGGCAAAAATGGGGCTGCGGCCTGATATTCAGGCTAGCCCTCCATTTACCGCCTAGACCACAACATAGGTCGCAGGTTAGTTGCCCCCACGTCTACGAGAGCAATCCAAGGCTACGTGCGCGCTCCAGTGCCTGTCGCCTCCTACGCGTCCCGAGCTTGTCGAAGACCTGTTGGAGTGACCATTTCACCGAAGCCTCCGAACGCCCAAGGGCTTTGGCGATTTCCGCGTTTCCATAGCCAACAGCGATCATTCGAAGGATCTCAATCTCCGCGTTGTTCAGTGCTCCCGTTATTGGTATCTGACAACTGTCGACCGAAAGTGCCCCGGGCAGCAGGCCGTTCGTCACCGGATGGCAAAGGGCTACCAATCGCTGATGAAACGCGGCTGCGAGCGGAGCAAGGCCGTTCGCGATCTCGGGGCGTTCCTGCAAAAGGGCCGCACAAGTCGGATCGTCCACTATCCGGCGCGAAAATTCACCCTCTACGGCCAGTTCGATAGCGCGCCGGATGTAACGCTGCGCGGCGGCCGTATCCCCTTGCATTGCTTGAAGCTGGACCAGCTCTGTCGTCCAGCGTATCAGAGCGCGTACACCACCGGTCTGTGTATGATGGCTAGCCCAATGTCTGGCTAACTGTATCGCGGGGCCGAGATCGCTTTGTAACCGAGCGGTCTGGAGCCAGCCTAGTGCCCTCATTTCCAAGATGCCGTTGGCTTGCGCATGTGGGAGAAGCTGGGTATGCGTTGAAGGTTGGCCCATCTCCACAGCAATTCGCCTGACTAGTTCAGGGCGGCCGGCTTGGAGTGCCAACGCCATCAGTTCAGCCTGAACTGTCAGCTCCAGCCGTTCAGACCTATTCTCACGGGCGTGGATGATTGCCGCGTCCGCAACCGCAATCGCTGCCTCCGTACCCTGAAGGACACGCGTCAGACGAATTCGTGTCACCCAACCGGCAATCTGCACATGAAATGGACAATGCGCATGGCTGTGCGGTAGGTACTCATCCAGAAGCGCCTCTGCCTCTGCGAGGCGGTTTATCTCGAACAGCGCTTGCGCAAGGTGAAGACCGGCGACAGCACGAACCGAAGCATCGAGCCTGCCTATAGTGTCCTTCGCCTCGAAGAGTTCTTCCAGTTGGCGCACAGCCTGCTCGCTTCGCCCCATCTGGAGATAGCAATGACTGAGCGTTGCGTGGAAATAGATTCGACTGATCGACGCTTCCGATTTATCGGAAAGCCGGGAGGCGCTCCCAGCCAGGGCGTCGACTCGGCGGAGGTTACCAATATCCGCGTATGTCGCCAAAAGTGATGTAAAGAGGCTAAGCTTGATCCACTGCGCTGCATCGGGGTAGGTGGTGAGGAGCTCTTCGCAGCCCCGCTTCACCGAAGCCAGATCTTCCATGAAGAATGAAAGGAGTACCTCCCGATGGATCAGCAGATTTCGCAACTCCTGGATCTCAGGCGTCACGCCCGTCACCTCAGCCTGGTGGTTGATTTGGAGAGCGATCGCATCAAGCATCCTGCGTGCGTCTTCAAACCGGCGCTGCACGATGTCGCGCATCACGATGGCCAGCTGGATCCGCGGCCGAGACGCGACATTCGCTTGTGGAAGGCAGCGTGCAAGCTCGACAAAAACCGCCCCATCGGTCGCATAGGAGGTATCGTATATCGCTTCCAGAGCCTCTGCGGCGCGCCCCGAATCTCCGAGCCGAATAGCGAGTCGGAATGCACCGAGATGGTCGCGATGCGCCGAAAGCCACTCGATGGCTCGCTCAGAGGCCCGCCGAAGCGACTCCGGCGATGCGTGCTGGCCTTGCATCCGGGCTAGGAACTGCGCAAACAGCGGTTGCAGCCTGAACCAGTCGTGGGTGAGATCAAGTGGCTGAATGAACAGTTGCGAGCGTTCGCATTGATTGAGCCAACTTGCCGAATCCTTGGAGCGGCGAACGGCATCGCACAACGGACCACTTACATTCTCAAGAAACGCGATTTCCCTCAGAAAAGCCTGCATCCGAGGCGGCAGTGGCGTCCAGACCTCTTGATAGAAATAGCTCCAAAGATCCGCGCGATCGCCGGTGAGTTCAGATATCGCCTTCCTGATCCTGGCGTCGCTGGATCGGTCCTCAGATTCAGGCCATAGACTGTTTCTGCCCACAAGAGACACGGCCAACGGCCACCCATCAGTGCTTGTCATTACCTCGTCGAGGCAGGACAGATTTCCTGAGGCTCCCAGGAGCCGGGAGAGGTATTCCCGCAACTCACCGCTGGTGAAGCGCAATTCAGCGGAACCAATCTCTCTGACCTGACCGTAGAGACGCAAACGAATCAACGGCGACGGCAGCTCTCCACGAGTTGCCATGACAATACGCACCGTAGGCGGCGCTGACTCGATCAGTTGAATCCACAGAGACCAAGCTGGCCCATCCTGCAAAGCCTCCAACTGGTCTGCAAAAAGAACCGCGGAGATATTGTCTGATTGAAGACGCGGAGCCAGTGCCTGCCAGAGGGAACTGAGGCTCTTAGCAGCCTCCGGATGTAGTTGCCAGGCAGCCGCGAGATGACGTAGCAATGATTCCCGATCGCTAACGAATGCAGGATGCAACGTAATCCATGCGTGATGGATGCCGTGCGACTGCACCTCTTCCTTCCATTGAGCAAGCAGCGTTGACTTTCCCCAACCGGCTGGGGCACGCAAGACAATGAATCGCGGGGGCGTCGTACGAGCATCACTGTCGTGTCGACTCAGTGACAAACGATTGCGCAGAAGGATATCGGAAGGGCAATCCGGCGACACCAGTGCAGCCGGTACCTCAGGATTCCAGGCGCAATGTTCGACTTCAGGGGCAAGACCCTGGGGCAGGCGAGACTGAATCAAGCTAGTTCTCTCCTTAAAGCAGGGGTACGGCACGATACCCATGAACTGTCAAACATTATATGGTGCTTGAGCACCATCCTAGCGCCTATCGGGATTTTCCACGACTCCCGTTCATAGTTCGACTGCCGTGGTACATCGTCTCCTGCACTCTCGCCGTCGACCTCAGGTTTCTGGCTCGCAACCGACCGGGACGCACACAGAAGGCAAGAGGCACGCAAACGGCAGGCTTGTCATGGCTTGCTCGCGGGCAGCGAGGGGAACCTGTCGCGCCGCAGGAGTGACCAAACTCCTTGAGGGCGCGTCTTGTTCAAGAGCAGGCGCCACCTCATCCGTTCGGACTCATATCGTGTGCGCGACCGACGGTAGCTTGGTTGACAGCCCTAGACGGGAAACGCTGCCCCTCCATAAGAAACGGGAGAATCACACACGTCGCGGCAGCGACAATGGGAGGCACCGAAGCAAGCTGAAATAGTCCTCCTGTAGACCAGTGGTCGGCCATCAAGGCACCGGCTACGCCCGGGCCTAACACAGCTCCAATGTAACCCACACTTCTGACGCACCCGGTCCCCGTGGCTCGAAGCTCGGCTGGATAGAGCTGGGGCGCCATAGACATGAACCCATTCAGCGAGCCGGAAAGACACGCACCGACCAAAAAGTTAAACGTAAGTTGCCAGTACAGCTCCGGACCGGTCATCGAAACGGCCAGCAATGCCGCGGCTGCGCCGAAATACGTGACCGTGATGACTCGGTACGGTGGCCACGAGATGATAAGACGGGCAATGACCAGTGAGCCCAACAGGTTCCCGATCTGCCCCGACATCGTGATCGTGATCGACTGCCCTTCGCTCAAGCCAATGCCGCGCATCAGCGCCGGTAGCCAGCTGGCGTAGAAGTACAGCGATAACATCGTGCAAAAAAAACCGAGGGCTGCCGTCCAGGTGCGAGCGCGGAGATGGCCCTGGAACAGCGCGATAACCGAGCCCTTAACAGCCCCCGAGGCTGCGCTGACATAGCGCGTGTCCTGGACCGGCTTGAATCCGGGGGCCAGCTGTTTCAGAAGAGCCGTAACCTCGTCGGTGCGTCGGCTCTTCAATGCCAAGAACTCCAGGGATTCCGGCAGAAAGTACAGAAGTACCGGCATATAGAACAGCGGCAGGATGCCGCCGATATGGAACACACCTTGCCACCCCACCGCGGGAGTAATCGCTGCCGTGATGGCACCGCCGGCGACCCCTCCCACCATGAGACCACAGTACATCACCATGCTCAGAGACGCGCGAATCCGCTTTGGGCAATTGTCCGTCACGAGCGTGAATACGACCGGAGTTGCACCTCCCAAGCCAAGCCCCGCCACAAAGCGCAGCGCGAGCAGCGCATGGAATGAGGTAGCCAGAGCAGTCGCCCACGTGCCAGCGGAGAATAGGAGCACGCAAACGATCAGTACCGGCTTGCGGCCCAGACGGTCGCTGAACGGTCCTTGGGTGAGCCCTCCGACCGCCAGCCCGAGCAGTCCAGCAGAGAAGACAAAGCCCATCTGTTGGGCCGACAACCCGAATTCCTTTGCAATTGCCGTCGCAGCGAAGCTGATCGTCAGCAAGTCAAAGCCATCGAAGAACATCACACCGGCGCACAGGCTTACCAAAGCGACGTGGAAGCGATTCAGAGAGGCGCCGTCCCTGACAGCACCTATGTCGATGGCAGTTTGGTTCGTTGGCTGATATTCCCCGATCAGGGCGGCATCTGTCGGCCTTGTGCTAGGCGAGTGGCGCATTTTGTCTCCAGCTAGCCCTTAGTAGCGGGCGTCGTTTTTGTCGTTTGGCGCTCGATGAAGAGGTGACTCTCGAGGTAACGCGAGTTTGATGAGCATCGGCTGCGCCGGCACCTATCTTTTCGATAGCCCCAACCGGGGATTTACCCGTAGATGCCCCGCCAGAAGCGCTTCGCAATCGGAAAGATAGGTGCGATCCGGTTCCACGCTCCGTACATTGCCCTTCAATAGCACTCTGCACTCCGTAGAACGAGCCTCCACACACACATGAACCCTGAACTTCGCACTGCGCTCAAGGCCCTCGGCCGTGACCTCAACCCCACTTTCATACAAGCCACCATCGCCTTGACGGCACCTCGCGCTATCCAGCCCGACCCCGTAGATGGCGATGTCATTCGTGACCAGATGTACGGCCCACATGAGCGCCACCGTCTTGACGTATATGGCGCACGAAGCGATGGCCTCCCCCGGCCTGTCCTGGTTTATGTCCACGGGGGCGGCTTCGTCGCAGGCGACAAGGGTCAAGCCAATACACCGTTCTATCGGAACGTGGGTGCATGGGCAGCCAAGTCGGGGCTGTTGGGTGTGACCATCAACTATCGCCTGGCCCCTGACTCCGTCTGGCCAGCTGGCCGCGACGATACCCTTGCCGCGGTAGCTTGGCTACGCGACCAGGTCGGACAGTGGGGTGGCGATCCGAATCGCATCTGGTTGATGGGACAGTCTGCCGGCGCGGTCCATGTCGCCGACGCCATTGCCGAGCTCACCCGCGTCGGCGAGCAGCACAGGCTCGCTGGCGCCCTGATGCTGTCAGGCCTGTACGACCTCGAGGCATTGGACCACAGTCCACTAGAGCATGCCTACTTTGGCACAGACACCACCCGATTTGCGCAGCAATCGAGCATCCGCGGGCTTGCGGTGACCAGTCTGCCGTGTTTGTACACAGTGTCCGAACTGGACCCTCTGCGCTTCCAGCGCCAGGCGGCTTGCCTAGTGGAGGCTCGCCTGACAGAGCGTGGCGAATGGCCCCGCATGCATTTCCTGGCGGGCCATAACCACCTCTCGCCCGTTCACACCCTCGGCAGCGGCGACGACGACGTCGGACCACTGCTGACCAGGTTTATCGCTGAGACAGCATGAGCCGCGTAGCTACCCGGCCCCTCCATTCCATCACCACACGATGACACGCATGACCACAGCCGAATACCCTACCCTATCCCTACATATCGACGGCCGCTCGGTTCCAGCGGAGCATCGCGACGTTCAACCGGTGTTGAATCCGGCCACCGGTGAGATCCTGGGAGAGTTACCGCTTGCCGATGCAGCGGATCTCGACCTGGCTCTGGCCACCGCGCAGAGATCGTGGCAGGAATGGAGGGTTAGCACTCCGGACCAACGTGCCAAAGTCTTGCGCGGCGCGGCCACGCTATTGCGTGAACGATGCGAGACAATCGCACGTATCGCGACGATGGAGCAAGGTAAGACACTACACGAGTCTCGTTTCGAGACAATGGCTGCTGCCGGGCTCTTTGACTTCTACGCAGAGGAGTGTCGGCGCACCTACGGGCGCGTGCTCGTTCGCCCCACAGGTACGCGAAGCGTCGTTTTGAAAGAGCCAGTAGGACCCGTTGCAGCTTTCGCGCCCTGGAACTTTCCCATCCACAATCCCGTGCGCAAGCTTAGCGCGCCAATTGCAGCGGGTTGCTCCGTGATCCTGAAACCGGCGGAGGAAGCCCCCGCTTCTGCCTTGATGGTGATGCAGGCCCTGATTGATGCAGGCCTGCCCGCCGGCGTTGCACAGGTGGTCTTCGGTGTGCCGGACCAGATCTCGAGCCACCTGCTTGCTTCGCCGATCATCCGAAAGATGTCGTTCACGGGATCCACGGCCGTTGGGAAGCACCTGATGCGCTTGGCCGCCGACAACGCGATCCGCACCACCATGGAACTCGGAGGCCACGGGCCGGTGATCGTGTTTGACGATGCCGATATCGAGCGTAGCGTAGAGTTGCTGGTCACGGCCAAATGCCGCAATGCCGGACAGGTATGCGTCTCTCCCACTCGGTTCTATCTGCAAGAGGGGGTCTACGACCGTTTTGTCAGTGCCTTCATTCAGCGACTGCAAGCAGTGAAAATCGACGATGGCCTGCGTGATGGCGCGGAGATGGGGCCGATGGCCAATCCCCGTCGCCCGGCTGCCGTGGAGGCCTTGATCGCCGATGCGCTGTCTCATGGCGCACAGCTGCGCGCCGGGGGGGAGCGTATTGACCGTCCCGGCTTCTTCTTCAAGCCGACAGTGCTGACCGACGTGCCCGCCGATGCGCGCATCATGAACGAGGAGCCCTTCGGGCCCGTGGCGATCATGTCGCCCTTCTCCACCTTCGATGATGCGGTCGCCAAGGCCAACAGCCTTCCCTACGGTCTGGCCTCATTCGCCTTCACACGATCGGCCAAGACCGCCTTGCTCATTGGCGATGCGATCGAAACCGGCATGCTTGGCATCAACACAACAGCCATGGCAGCTCCCGACGCTCCATTTGGCGGCGTCAAGGAAAGCGGCCATGGCAGCGAAGACGGACCGGAAGGCCTCGCTGCCTATTTGGTCACCAAAACAATTCACCAAGCCTGAGGAGACACTCATGACATCCCCCAACACAAAGCCGCTGCGCGACGGTGCGCCCGGATACCTGCGCATCGCCACCGAAGAGGCTTTCGTGACGTCGGAGCTTCTGCAGCGGTATCAGACCATGCTCGATCGCAATGAGATTGATGATCCGGGCTTTCGCAGTCTGTGGGGCTTTTACGGAAGCAACCCCAGTCCCCGGGCGCGCTTTGTCCTCGAACGCCTTCAGGACCTGGGCGAGATGCGCTTGGCCGATATGGATGAGCGTGGCATCGACCGTCAGATCATTGCGCTAACCTCTCCGGGCGTTCAGGTGCTGCCTGCTGCCGAAGGCACCGCCCTGGCGATCTCAGCCAACGATCAACTGGCCGAAGCGTGCCGCAAGCACCCGAACCGCTTTACCGGGATGGTGGCCGTTGCTCCTCAGGATCCCGAAGCCGCGGCCCGCGAGATCGAGCGCGGTGTTCAGAAACTGGATATGCGCGCTGTAATCATCAACTCCCACATTCAAGGCGAGTACCTGGACGCCCCCAAGTTTGCACCGGTCCTCGAGGCCGCCGAGGCCCTGGATGTACCAATTTACCTGCACCCGAACACGCCCCCCAAGGCGATGATCGCCCCCTTCGTCGAGATGGGCCTGGATGGTGCAATCTTCGGTTTCGGCGTCGAGACGGGCTTCCATGCGATGCGGATGATTACTTCCGGCGTATTCGACCGGCTTCCGCGACTGCAGGTCATCCTTGGCCACATGGGCGAGGCGCTTCCGTTCTGGCAATACCGCTTGGACTATATGCACCGTGCCACGGTGAACTCTGGCCGATATGCGTGCATGAAGCCGCTCGAGCGCAAGCCAAGTGAAGTCCTGCGGCAGAACTTCCACATCACGAACTCAGGCATGGCATGGGCACCGGCCATCAAGTTCACCCAAGAGACCATCGGACGGGACCGTACGCTCTATGCGATGGACTATCCGTACCAGTGCGACGTCGAAGAGGTCACAACCCTTGACGCGATGGACATGTCTTTGGCGGACAAGAAGATCTTCTTCCAGACTAACGCCGAGCGGCTATTCAAATTGGCCTGATCGCCCTATCGAACTTCAGGAAGAATTAGGAGACATTCATGCAAGATGCGGTTTTCCGTGAGATTCACGGTTTCTACGGCCCTGTCAAAGCCCAACGCTTCGAGGCCGATGTGTACGATTGTGAAGTCATTGGGGAAATCCCCGCCGCTGTCGAAGGTAGCCTCTACCGCGCCGGCCCCGATGCATTTTATCCAACCCTTGAGAACGACGTCGTCATCAACGGAGATGGAGTGGTCTCGGAGTTTCGCTTCACGTCGGGTCACGTCGACTTCAAGAGCCGCTACGTCAAGACGGAGCGTTTTCTCAAGCAACGCGAGGCGCGCCGCCGGGTATACGGTCACTATCGCAACCCCTACTCCGACGACCCAAGCACCGAAGGAACAGACCGCGACAACACAGGTAACACGTACGCGTTCTTCCATGCCAATCGGTTGTTCGCACTGAGGGAGGATTCGCATCCCCATGAAATTCATCCGGACACGTTGGAAACGTTGCCCAAGTGGAACTTCAACGGCAAGCTGAAAAGCACCAGCCTGACCGCGCATCCCAAGATCGATCCGGTCACCGGCGAGTGGTGGTCGTTTGGCCTCTTCGCACATGGCAAGCTCAATTGCGACATGATGTTGCACGTGATCGACCGTGACGGTAACCTGGTTCGGCAAGAGGAGTTTCAAACGCCGTATGCCGGCATTTCGCATGATTTCGCCGTTACCCGCGAGCATGTCGTCTTCGGGATCATGCCGCTTACCGTCAGCGATGACCGAATTAAATCTGGCGGTCCCTTCTATGCCTATGATCCTGAATTGCCGGCATGCTTCGGCATCATGCGCCGTGATGGAACCGCGCGAGAGATCCGCTGGTTCGAGGTTCCGCAGTGCTTCCTCGGCCACATCATGAATGGATTTACCGAGGGCAACGTGGTCCATGTCGACGCCACGATCAGCCCGGGTAACGCATTCCGGTTCTATCCTGATGTCAATGGTAAGCCGACGGATCCATCACATGGGATTCCAACGATTACGCGACTTAGCTTCGATCTGTCGAACCCGGAGAACACCTACACTCGGACGTCCTTTGCCAACGCCACTGGCGAGATGCCTCGCCTGGACGAGCGGTTTGCAATGGCCCCCTACCGCTACGGATACATCAAAACGCGGGATGGAGTTGCGCGGCTCGATTGGCAGACAATGCAACTGGCTGTGCACCGCTTCGCCGACCCCGCAGACAGTGCTCAAGAGCCCGTGTTTGTGCCTCGTTATGCCGACAGCCCCGAAGGTGACGGCTACCTTCTGTTTGTGGTGAACCGAGGGTCCGAAAATCGCGCCGATCTCGTGATCCTGGACGCGATGAACATCGAGGGCCCAGCAGTGGCTACGGTGAAATTACCGTTCAATCAACCTGGCGCGTTCCACGGCATGTTCGTAGCGCGCGGATAAGAGGAAGCCGGCCAAGACGGAGAGCCAGTCGCCCGCCTAGCCTCGCACTCCCGATCGAGGCGCGCACCGGACAGGGTTGCGCGCCTCCTAGCGAAGAGCATCCCGCTAGGATGGGTGCACTAGCGTCGCTGGCTGCGGCGACCCAGGATTCTTCTGGGCTTGGCGCGTCGGCCGGACATGCCAAACCGCACGGTACGAAGATGCAGCTGCATCGGCGGAAGCGGATCTAGGATGCCTCCCCACGGCTCTGGCGACCGCGCTTTGCCGCGGGTACGGGGCTAGCCGTACGCCGTGGTTCATGCGCCCCCGCATACGTTGGAAACGGCGGCATCGGCCAGGTTGGCAACGCCATCGCCTCGTCGATAGCGAGCAGCGGTGCCCGGACCTTGTCGGCGTGGGCGGAAACCAGCCGCCCAAGCATTTGCTGTAATCCGGCGACGTTCCTAAGACCGATTGAACATGTCCAATCATGCTCGAGAGTGGCCAGTCTGGGTTCGACTGCCAGTAGGACATCTCGCCCCAGGACGGTTACGCGGTATTGCTTGTGGCTTTGCGAACTTCCGGGAGCCAACTCCATCATGTTCTTTCCGCAAAGCAGCTTGGATACCAGGGCTGCGTTGGTCACCTCGAACCCAAGCAGTCTCCTCAGCATTGCCTCTGCAATGCCGGGGTGACATAGCACCACGTGCAGCATCGCGTCCTGCCGCAAAGTCAGGCCGAACATGCCAGCCTCGCTCGTGAGCCTTGCCTCGATCGCCTGCAAACACCTACGCAAGATCCAGGAGGGGCTTTCGTGGATCCACAACTTCTCCTCGGTGGCGGCATGGTCGCCGGCTAGCACCTTCAACCAGTGGATCAACTGTTGTCGCTCAGCAGGCCCGAGTGGGGACAACAGCATTCCCTCGGCTTTTTTCAGGTCCTTTCTAGCCTCGGCAAGGTGAGATCGGCCCACCGGAGTCAAGCTCACGGGCTTCCTACGGCGGTCCTCCTCATCTGTTTCGCGAATGATCAAGCCCTGTTTCAGCAGGTTGTTGATCACCAGTCCGGTGGTAGATTTGTCTGTGCCCAAGCTGCTGGAAAGCTCGGTCTGCAGCATCGGACCCTCCGTTAGCAGGCCCAGCATTTGTATCTGGGCGGGGGTGGTCTGCTCGGAGTGCTGAAGGGCAAACAGCGCGTTCATGATTTGCTCGACCCGTTGAATCAGGAATGGCACCCTGGCGTAGAGATATCCCAGGCCTTCAAGGTCTAGCGCGATGGTCCTCTTTTGCCTCGTATTCTTCATGTCTTGACCAGATCGTTATGCCGCGCCCCCGAGCTCCGACAAGGCCAAATGGGCACGGCTCGGAATGCGGGCAGAAAATGATGCGGCGAAAGATACCGCTTCTCGCTTGTTGACACCCCAGTTGTTGACATATCACCTGAAAACAGGCCCACACCATCCTGTAGGGGCGCACCAACGCGTAGTCTCGATGCGAAACCGCCAATTGTATTGCAAACCGTCAAGCGCCCCCCTGGGCATGCCCGCGGCCGGCAAGCGTGCGGCCTGTGCCCGGGCCGCCTGTTTCCATAGCAGCCGATTGGCCATCACTTGCGGAACTCGGCAGAGTCTGGAGAAGCACCTCCTGATGACAGGTGACGCGGACGTACCGCACTGCCTAAGCGGCCTCGTCTTGTGAAGCGAGCATTCGGATGCAGTGCAGGTAGTAGTCGGCTGGCTCAGTCAAGATGGCACCCTCGCGCACCATCAGCGCCAGCTTCAGGTCCGGCGGCTTTTCGGACAGCGGCAGTGGCACCAACTGGCCAACGGTTAGCTTTGCTTGCAGTGAAGCGATGGAAAGTGGCGCCACCGCGTCAGTCTCAAGCAGCAAGCTGGCGAACAACAAGTTGGAAGTGCACCGCGTAATTCGGCGAGGTGGCGGGAGGCCGTGGCTCTCAAACAAGACAGCAAGAAAACGTGGATAATTTTCACTCGCATCCGAGTGAAGCCACTCCACATCTTGCAGTTGCGCCAGAGACGTACTCCCTGCGAGTGGACTGCTCCGACGGATAGAAAAGGCGGTGGAAAACGAAAACAGCTCGGTACAACTGACAAGTGAATCATCCGGCTGCTGTTGGAATGCAGCCAGAGCAAAATCCAAACGGCTGTTGCGCAAGTTCTCTAGCAGTTGAGCGCTGTCGAGTTCGAGAAAGTCCACGGCCACGTCAGGCATGGCGCGACGAAAGCGAGCGAACGCCTCGGGCAGCATCGACAGCCCTGCCAACGGCGACACACCAATGCGCAGATGGCCCGCCCTGACCCCGCGCAATTGCGCCATGTCCTCCTCGGCCCGCTCCAATTCGTGCACGATCAGGCGTGACCGCGCCAGTAACCTCTGGCCCTCTCCAGTGATAGTGAGCCCCCACGTGTTTCGGATCAGAAGCGCGACGCCCACCTCTGTTTCCAGCTCGCGCATGGTCTTCGTGATCGCGGGCTGCGTCACGCATAGCGCGCGGGCCGCACCGTTGATGCTCCCGTGCTCAGCGATGGCTACCAGTGCGCGAAGTTGATGCAGCTTCATTCGATGGACTCCCTCTGCGTGGAGAACTTCCAATAACTCGGGGTTATTGCTATCAACATTTGTGCTTAGTCATGCGAGGGCAATTTTCATAGTATTGCACATCACCTAAATGAGGATGCTCGGATGCCTGCCCAGATTGGTATTGTTCCTGAAATACACGCTGCCGCCCCGGCCTTCGTCGCGCTTCGCCGCGACATTCATGCCCACCCCGAACTCGGCCATGAAGAGTTCCGCACCAGCAAGCTGGTGGCGGACAGGCTGCGCGAATGGGGATATGCAGTGACAGAGGGCATCGGTGGAACCGGAGTAGTCGGGCAACTTAGCGTGGGCGAAGGTAGCCGCCGGATCGGTATCCGTGCGGATATGGACGCGTTGCCGATTTCGGAAACCACTGGTCTACCTTATGCAAGCACGTTTCCGGGAAAGATGCACGCTTGCGGGCATGATGGCCACACGGCAATCCTCCTTTCCGCAGCATACTACCTGGCCAATACACGTGGGTTTAGCGGCACCCTCAATTTGATCTTTCAACCGGCCGAAGAGGGCCTCGGCGGTGCAGCCCGCATGATAGAAGACGGCCTGTTTGATCGCTATCCCTGCGATGCGATCTTCGCACTGCACAATGGTCCAGGTTTGCCGGTGGGGCATTTCGCGGTACGCGAAGGAGCAATGGCGGCTTCCTCCGATTCTGTCTCCATCACCTTGACGGGAAAGGGCACGCACGGAGCTATGCCGAATTTCGGTCGCGATCCCATTGTGGCCGCAGCGGGCATTGTCATGGCCCTGCAGACGATCGTCTCACGCAATCTTCCCGCGACTGAGGCTGGCGTGATAACAGTTGGCGCGCTGCAAGCAGGCAGCGCACACAACGTCATCCCAGACACAGCGCAGATCCTGCTGACAGTGCGCTCGCAAGACCGAGAGGTCCGCGACGCCATGGAGCGCCGCCTGCGGGAACTGGTGGATCTGCAAGCGCGCAGCTTTGGTGTAAGTGCCGAAATTGAGTACACCAACGTGTCGCGCGTGCTGGTCAATACACCTGCCGAAACACGATTGATGCGTAGTGTCCTTGAGGAATTGGTGGGCGCCGACCATGTGGTGGAACCACCCAAAGGCATCATGGGTAGCGAGGACTTCTCCTGGATGCTGGAGCAACTCCCCGGCTGCTACGTGGTGCTGGGGAACGGCGCCGGATCTCAAGGTGGCTGCATGGTGCACAACCCCGGTTACGATTTTAATGACGAGGCCCTTTCGCTAGGCGCCTCGCTATGGGCACGCTTGGTCGAGCGCTATCTGATCGCCGACGCATCCCGCGAAGCATAGCGCACGTGAGCGCTGCTGAGCCTGTCCTGAAATAGGCCAGGCCCTACCACGACGCGACGCCGCACAACATCGCCGGCCGGCGTCCAGCAAGACGATCGGCACGGCATCTATTCAGCACAACAACGAGCGCGGGACAAAACGTACCCGCCGGCGTCGCGACGGTTATCCACTAGAGAGTAAGGGAGAGTCTTTGATGAAGGTTGTTGTCTCGGTGTTTGGCGCACTGTGTTGCATGCTGGCTGCAGAATGCGCGTCTGCGGAGTCTTACTATTTATCCCATTACGCGGTGCTACCCCAGTACAACGGCAGTTTGGCGGACGGTGGCATATCGTTATACGGCGCCGTGGATGTCGGGGTCAATTACCAAAGCGTGGGCGGCAAGTCCCTCTTGCAGATGCAAAGTGGGGGGAATTGGACGTCCAAGATCGGCATCTTCGCACGCGAGAACTTGAGCAACGGCTGGAAGGCAGAGGTTAGCCTAGAAGGTGGCCTACAGGCCGACACCGGCGCATTGCAGACAACGGGAACGCTGTTCAATCGCGAGTCCTGGATCGGCCTGGTGGCGGAGGACTATGGTACGGTGCGCCTGGGCAAGCAGACCGGAGGCGGTGGCTTACCGCTTGGCATCGACGTCTTCGGTACAGTAGGTACCAACTCGGTCTATACCTGGTTGGGCATGGGCGTGGTGCAGACCGCCAGGGGTGTGGAATCCAACGCGGATCTAGGCAGAGGATCGACACTGCCGGCCGCGCGTGTGGACAACACGCTGAAGTACATCTCCCCCCGCTTTGGCGGCTTTGGCACCGAACTGGTCTACGCCTTCAACGAGACTGCCGGCGCCGCGCCACACGCCGCCAACCAGGGCGCGCTGCTCACCTACTTTAGTGGTCCAATCTATCTTGCCGCAAGCTACGGCCAGGTGTGGAGTTCGCCTGTGCAGATCAACACGGGCGGCGCGTTTCAGAGCGTGCGCAACGACCTCTACGGGCTTGGCATAGTCTACGACGTCGGCAGCTTGGTACTCTCCGCCTCCTTCAATCAATACGCCCCCAAGCTGGCTGGCAGCGGCATCGCGCGAGTCTACGCGCTGGGCGCCATCCTGCCCAGCGGCCAGCACGAGTGGCGAATCTCCGCCGTATACCGTGACACCTCGGGTGTGCGAGATAGCGCCGGTCATCTGGCCCCCGACTCTGCCCTCGGCGTGATGCTTGGCTACGACTATAAACTGTCGAAGCGTACCTCCCTGTATGCGCGCGCCGGTTTCATTCGCAACTTTGGCATCTCTGCCATCCTCCTAAACAACAATCTCCTGCCCACCCAGCCTAACGGCACGCCGGTCTACGGCACGACGCCGGTAACGACTTCGGCCGGCATATCCCATAACTTCTAAGCCAGCAAGGATCCCCCATGCATGAAAGCCTCAAGACAGTCAGCGCTGCCGCAGGAGAAACCAAACCGGCGCCTGAAGCCGCTAACGGCAGTCACGCCGGAATGCCGTCCATTCGCAACAACCAGCGCCGCACGATATTCGCAGCATCACTAGGCAATGGGTTGGAACTGTTTGATTTCACGGTCTTCAGCTTCTTCGCCGCGCTGATCGGCCGGCTCTATTTTCCTGTCGACGGCGAAGACGGATCGCTGCTGCTCGCGCTGGCTACCTTTGGCATCGGCTTTGTGATGCGGCCTCTGGGAAGTGTGGTCATCGGCAACTACGCTGACCGAGTGGGTCGCAAGCCGGCGCTGACTCTGACCATAGGCCTGATGGCGATGGGTACGGCCATCATCGGACTCGCGCCCACGTATGCGCAGATAGGAATCGCGGCTCCCGTCCTAATCGTAGCGGGCCGCCTGTTGCAGGGCTTTTCGGCCGGTGGCGAGATCGGCGCAGCTGCGAGCTTCCTGATGGAATCGGGGACGCGCGCCAACCGCGGTTACATGGTGAGCTGGCAGATGGCGAGCCAAGGCGGCGCTGCCCTGGCGGGCGCCTTGTGTGCGGCCCTGTTGACGCGCTGGCTGTCGCCCCATGCATTGGAGAGCTGGGGATGGCGATTGCCATTTCTATTGGGCCTGTTGATCTGGCCCGTCGGTGTCTATATCCGTCGCCATCTGGACGAGACGCATAGCGGACAGGTACGCGAGCATAGCGCGCTGTCAGAGGCATTTCGGGCTCACGGCGGGAAGCTGTTACTTGGGACGCTGCTGATTCTGGGCGGCACCGCCACCATGTACGTTGTGGTGTTCTTTATGCCATCCTATCTAGTCAAAGTGATGCACATGCCGCCGGCCACTTCGATGCTCTCAGGTTGCGCGGCTGGCGCCACCCTGTTGCTGGCTCCATTGGCTGGCCGATTGGTAGATCGACTCACGCGCCGCAAGCCGCTGCTAGTGGCGGTCAATCTGGTGTCGCTGGCCGCCGTTTGGCCGGCTTTCACGCTGGTGCAACAGCAGCCCACACTGACCAACGTGCTGGTGGTGGTAGTCGGGCTCGTGGCACTGATGACAATTGGCAGCCCGGCAGGGTTCCTGTTGATCATGGAAGCGTTTCCGCAGCGCGTGCGTGCCACTGGACTCTCCGTGATCTATGCTTGCGGCGTCACGCTGTTCGGTGGCTTCGCGCAGTTCATCGTCACCTGGCTGCTCAGCAAGACTGGTAACCCAATGGCCCCTGCATGGTATCTGCTAGCCTGCACCGCCGTCAGCACACTTGCCCTGTTCGCATTCAGCGACCTGCACAAGCAGGACTGATCGTGGATCTCGCTGCGTAGCCCTACCAAAGCCAAGATCGACCACATCCCGCATTGGCTGCTTGGGAAGGCGCCGCCCCAGATCGTTCGGGGCGGCTCACTTCGTCAATCCATCGGATTGCGGCGGCTGGATTAAATGGCCAGGACACCCGACCGGAGTCGATGGTAGCCAAGTCGCAATTGGCTGCGGTTCTTCGTTGCCGGCGAGCGTTGCGAGCAATCATCGCCTCAGATTCGCACTCAAATTGTGCGGGCTCTCGCGGGATAATCCGTGTGGGCAAAATGCGAATTTTTGGCGGCGTCGCTACCCTGCGTCCAACAAGATGCTGGCCTGACGGAGATTCAACGGCCAACCTCCGACAAACCTGTCAATACCCATCCCGGGCAAGGCGATCGCGCGTGGTCAGTAGACGGATTCACCTTTGGTGGAAGGTTCGTCAATCGATGAGGTTGCAAGAACGATAGAATCTCGCCTCTGGACCGTCCGCGAGCTCCATCTCCGCACGCGGTCGCAGCATGCTGCTGAGTCCGATCGATATGGCGCGCGACCCGCTCATGCATGCCATACGACGGGCGCAGGAATGAGGGATGAGGTGCTGAAAGGCGTCGATACGAACCTCGCGACACGCTGCGGGGAGTCCGCAGCGACGCACGCGCACAGCCTCTCTGTTAGAGATCCAGCACCAGCAAAGGCGTTCTCGCGCGTGAGCAGCAAGGTAGGAACTGGTCGTTCGCGGCCCGCTCCTGCTCCGTCAGATACACGTCGCGATGATCCGGCTGGCCAGCAAGCACACGCGTCAGGCATGTACCACAAACTCCTTGTTCGCAGGCCGTTTGAATTTCCACGCCATTTGCACAGAGCGCCCGGACCACAGTCTGATCAGGAGCAACGTCGACAACCAAGCCTGAACTCTGCACCTTCACCTGGAAGGCGGTATTGGCAGTAGCGCTGTCGGAGCCGACTGGCGCGGCGAAGTACTCGCGGTGAAGTTTGTCTTCGTTCCAGCCTGCTTGCCGCGCCTGCCCTAGCACTGCATCCATGAATCCTGCAGGCCCGCATACATAAAGATGCGTGTCAGGTCTTGGTGTAGCAAGGATAGCCGCAAGATCCGCGCGCTGTTTGCCGACCTGGTCGAAGTAGATAGTTGTGCAATCGCGGAGATCGTTCTGCGCAAAGCGCTCCCGGAAAGCTGTGCGCTCCGGCGCGCGAGTGCAGTAATGCACCTCGAACGACGCACCGACACCGGCAAGGTACAGGGCCATGCTAAGGATAGGAGTGACCCCTATCCCTCCGGCAAAGAGGATCGAGTGACTGGCAGCGGCATCCAGCGGGAAGTGGTTCCTCGGCTCGCTGATTTCCAGGGTGTCGCCCGTCGCCAACTCATGCATCGCAGTAGATCCACCTCGCGACGCGGGCTCGCGCATTACACCGATTTGGTAGCGGTGCGTCTCCTCGGGATGACCACAGAGTGAATATTGGCGCACCAAACCATTGCCAACCTTCACATCGACATGGGCACCAGGAGTGAAACGCGGCAACGCCTCGCCATCTGGCGCGACGAGATCGAAGACTGCGATGTCCGCCGTTTCGGCAATCTTCCTTGCGATTCTGACCTTCATGCTTCAGCCACCTGCTGTTGAGAGGATTCTTGCAGGATCAGACGATCAATCACCCGACGCGCCTGCACGCCGCCAGCGTCGATATTGAGCTTCAAAAGCCCGCGCTGCGGATTGGCCAACAGGTTACGCTGCTGAGCCTCCAGCATCTCCAGGTCCTCGCCAAAGATCTTGCCCTGGCCTTCTCGGATGGTAGCGGTCAACTGCGCATCTTCGGGCTTGAAGTTGCGTGCCATGCCCCAGAAGTACCAGATCGAGGTTTCAGTCTCGGGGGTAATAAAATCCACCACGATGCTCGATGCCTTGTGCTGCGCCTCAGCATGATAGCCACCCTTGCCGGCGTGTGCGACACCTACCTCGATCATCACGTGGCTGGGCGGCTCGAAGCGGCAGATCTGCCAGCGATCACACGGTACGTCATCGGCCAAGCCGTTCCCGCGCAGTGCGGAGGCCCAAAACGGCGGCGGCATGATTCTTTCCATATGACGGCTGGTGATGACCTCGTCGCCGTCCACCGTGGTCGCCGGCGCGGCATCCTCGATCTCGCTCTGCCCGATGCTGCTTGCGTGCACGTAGGTCTCGTGTGTCAGATCCATGAGGTTGTCGATCATCAGTCGATAGTCGCACTGGATGTGGTACAGGCCGCCGCCGTAGGCCCAGTCAGGGCTATCCGCCCAGGCCAAGTGGGGGACTGTGTCAGGGTTGGCTGCCGCAGCGTCGCCGGTCCAGACCCAGACAAAGCCGTGACGCTCCACTGTCGGGAAACTGCGGATGGACGGGAATCCACCCACTCGCTGACCGGCCATGCTTGCACACTTTCCATTGCCGCTCACGGCCAAACCGTGATAGCCACACACCAACGAGCCATCGCGCACGAAGCCCAGCGAGAGTGGCGCACCGCGGTGCGGACAGAAGCCCTCCAGCGCGGAAACCTTCCCGTCATTGTCACGGAACAGCACCATCTTTTCATTACAAATGGTGCGACCAAGTGGCTTGCCAGCGAGTTCCTCAGGCGTACAGGCCACATACCAAGTGTTCTTTATGAACATTGCTTCTCCTTCATCGCCTCCGGGGCGTCAGCACCAGAGTGAGATGTGTTTATTGAGTAGGGGATTGAGTTTTCAGGTCGTGCGACCACCACGGCGAATCAAGTTTCCTCCGACAACCTTTGACATTGTTTTCTGATTCTGAAGGGCGACCATTAGATTTCGATTTGCGATGCGGCTGTGCTCACGCATCAGTGCTGCGGCGCGCGCGCCTTCGCGACATTCGATTGCTTCCACTACGCTGCGGTGCTGGGCTTGTGCGAGCAACAGCATTTCACGTGCGCTCTCCTCAACGGATTGGACCATCTCGAAAGCGCTTGCCGACGCGAAAGGGATGCTCATTATCTTTTCCATCTGTCTCGCCACCAGCGCGCTGCCGGCGGCGTTAGGAGATTCATACACCAGGCTTGAGCTCGCAGCCCCGCACCAGTTCTCTCGACCCAAGCAAAGCCCGGATTGACTGTGATGGACTGCTTCCATGTTTGGTATCGCCTAGGGAATAATTGTCATATTCCATGGAATCTTTCTCCTCGCCATATGCAGACCGGACCTATCTCTTTGGCGCGCGCCGGAATGACAAAAAAGGCACCCGAGGGTGCCAAACGAGCCCCCTAGATGACTAGGCGCTAAAATATGTGACGGATGCCCAGAGCCGCACCAAACTGACTACTCATGCCCTTTCCTCGCATGTAGATATTTGCTGACTCGGTGCTTGAAACGTCCTGGAATCCCAAAGCACTGTTCTTTGAATAGGCCGTCGAAAGATAAATACTCGTTCGCTTGGTGAATTCATAGGTCGTGAGAAAGCTGATCTGGTATGGATTTGACGACGGCGAGGAAACACCCGACGGCGTCGACCGAACGGTATGCAGCTTGTCGTAGTAATACGCCAGCACGAAGTTGAGAGCCGGTGTTGCCTGATAACCTACACCCGCCCAAAAAAGGTCATCTCGCATTGCAACCACACCATTCGAGAATTCGTCTTTGCCCCAGCGATATCCTGCAGTCAATCTGAATGCGCCGATATTGTATCCGCCGGCAAGCGCTGCCTTTCTGAATCTCCCGATTCCGGAATCGGCAAAGGGCGGGGGAAGCGTCGGATTGAACTGGTCATATGCAATTACAACACCGAATGGACCATTGGAATAATCCAATGCCGCACCGTATCCGGTATTGGCCCGTGCATTTCCAGGGGTCTCACCGGGACCATACACCCCATTACCGAAGCTGTAGTGTGCTCGCGCCGCGACTGGCCCAAACTTTCCGGAGTAATTTACGACGTTATCCGACCGGTAAGCCAGGCCGGTCATAAACATGAAGGGTTCATACAGCGTATAGGCCGTCGGGGAGTAGCTTGCCAGGCCAATGAACAGGGAAGTGTACTGGCGGCCAAAGGTAAGTCGCCCAAAGCTACCGTCTTCCAGACCAACGAACGCCTGTCGATCGAACAGGCGCGTTCCGCTTGGATTCGCAACCATACTTCCGGTATCGGAATTGAACTGTCCCTCGAGGACAAACAATGCCCGCAATCCATTGCCGAGATCCTCGACACCACGGAAACCAAACCGACTTGCCGCGAGGCCACCGGTGTTCACCCCGAAATTGGGCCCTGACGCTCCAGTTGACGAACTCCTCTGATTGACATATTCGATGTTGGTGTCTATGACACCGTAGAGAGTCAATCCGCTCTGAGCTCTCGCTACGCCGGAAAGCATACAGAGTGCCGCCATCAAAATCTTTGTCTTCCTCAATTTATCTCCTCCACTTGGTTCAATTATCCAAAATTTGGTCATCATAATTTGATCAGATAATCCAATCTTGAAATCTATTTTTATAATTCAACATCCCACCTATATTTCGCCACCCTAACACCTTCCATATCGCGCATAACGCGCCAACCATATCAATTTTGCAATCTTAAAGCCTACTTTCCATTTAACTCTTGTAATACGTCCTAAATTTCTATCTATGACACAAACTACATCGCGCTGGCCGCCAGCCTTGCCGAGGTTAGGTCAGCATCACCTGATCCGATCAAATCGCGCAAAGAATATGCCTAGAACGCACTCTTCACATCCTATTCACATCCTTCCCCAGGACAGCGACGAGTCGATCGGAACGATATTACTGTATTAGTTTGACATCCTATATTTGATCATTTACGCGAAGCAGTCAACCATTGCAGCAGGCAAAAACATAGGTACAAACACCGATATAAATCACCGCGTATGATTCTTGATCTTCTTCTTTTCGATGCCGTACACAAAACCACTGGGATGTCAGCTATTTCCAAGGAGAAGCGACGATCGTCTCCCCGGACCTGGGATGTGCTCATTGATTGACTTCAGGGAGATATCGATCACTCAGGCAGTCCAAGCAGTCGCACTGCGTTTTCTTTCAATATTCCTGGCATCACCTCCGGCTTGAAGCCAGCAACTTCGAAATCCCGCATCCATCTTTCTGGCGTAATGAGCGGATAGTCGCTACCGAAGAGGATTCGATCCTTCAAAAGAGTGTTTGCATATTGCACAAGCTGTTTCGGAAAGTACTTCGGACTCCACCCACTGAGGTCGATCCAGACGTTGGGCTTATGCGTCGCCACACTTAGAGCTTCGTCCTGCCACGGAAAGCTTGGGTGGGCCATAACGATCTTCATTTCCGGAAAATCTATCGCGACATCATCGAGGTGCATGGGGTTCGAGTACGCAAGCCGCAAGCCACCCCCGCACCGCATGCCGGAGCCTATGCCGCTATGGCCTGTGTGGAAGATGGCAGGCAGCTTGTGGTGGTTGATCACCTCATAGATCGGCCAGGCCATCCTGTCGTAGGGATGGTAGCCCTGCACCGTCGGGTGAAACTTGAAGCCCTTGACACCCTCTTCCTTGATCAAGCGTTCTGCCTCCCGCGCGCCCATCTTTCCCTTATGCGGGTCGATGCTCGCAAAGGCGACCATCATGTCGCTGTTCTCACGTGCAGCTTGTGCGATCTCTTCGTTCGGGATTCGACGGCGGCCCAGCTGGGACTCACTATCGACGGTGAACATAACCAGGCCTATCTTGCGCTCGCGATAGTAGCCCACCGTCTCCGCAATAGTGGGCCGGCTGTTGCTGCCAAAGTACTTGTCTGCCGCACGGTCATACTCTTCACCGTAGTTGTCGAAGGGATTCCAGCAACTCACTTCAGCGTGAGTGTGGATGTCGATGGCGATCAGGTTCTTGTGGTCCAATGGATACCTCTTCGTCTTCTGGTCGGATAGGCGCTGATCGCAGGTGTCAAGCGACTCATTGGGAGCGATCGGAGAGCAATAGCCGGTGGCGCATCAGCCGCGCGCTGGCTGCCCAAAATAAGCATCGCAGCCCGGATGAGGCGGTGTTTGGTACAACGGCCCCACAGCGATCCAGTAGCCGGCCAGTGACGCCTATCCGCAACTCCGCAGCCGCGGCAAGCAAAAGTATTGCGCGCGATGCTCTTTTCTCGCGTAGGGCTGCCTCAATCCTCAACGCAATGAAGGTCGAATTGTCACGCCCCACGAGCCAGTTAGCGTGCTGCAGTTCACAACTAAGTTCCAAGGAGGTACGCCTCAGCTGCCGCATCAGATCGCGCCGTTCATGCATGGCCGACCTTGCCGAGCCCACAGAGCTCATGACTCGCGAAGGAGCGGCAAAGTGCAACGGCGCGCGCAGTCAACAAGGTTCCTTCGGTACTCAAACTCACAAAGGCGGTAGTTGAAGAAGTGCCTTGCGATTTCGGACTTCTCCACATGGAATTGCGAAGTATTGCGTGACATTGTCAGGCGCAGTGTCCGTGTCCAGGCATAAGCCTGGAGCAGCAAATCCATCATCGCCAGGAAGTCTGCGGCTACCCGATACGGCAGTTCCGGGTCGTCCCCGCTTTCGGCAATCAGCGCTGCTGCTGTCGTGCGAGTCTGCTCGCAAAGCAACGCAAGCTGTCGTGCGCTTCGACCTGTCTCGCCGCACTCCCCGGTTTCGGACTCCGCGCTGATAACCTCGAGGAGCCGGCGCAAGGCCTTGCCCTCGTCCCCAATGACCTTGCGCACCACAAAGTCGATCGCCTGGACTTCATTGGTACCCTCATAGATCATGGTGACCCGGCTGTCGCGCAGGGTCTGCTCAATGCCGAACTCGTGCATGTAGCCATAGCCGCCAAACACCTGCAGCGCCTTCGAAGCGGCCTCGAAGCCGTTGGCCGTAAAGCTTGCTTTGGCTACTGGCGTCAGCAATGAAGCAAACAAAGCTGCCTCGCGGCGCTGCTCGGGATCAGCGTGGGCCGCGGCAAGATCCAGCCAGTGCGCGAGCCAGTAGCCGACCATCCTCTCGCCTTCCACCACACAGCGCAAGTCCAGAAGAATGCGCCGGATTGCCGGCAGCAGAATGATCGCATCGGACTCATGAGCGCATTCCGTCCGGTCCCGCCGACCAACGGCCCGCGATTGCCGGCGGTCGACAGCGTAGGCCGTGGCCCATTGCCGTGCCGTCTCGGCATGGCCCAGACCCTGCATCGCTACCTGCAGCCGCGCAGCGTTCATCATCACGAACATCGCCTGCAGCCCACGGTGGGCTTCCCCAACAAGCCATCCCAGCGCGTTGTCGAAACTCAGTGTGCAAGTGGGACTTGCTTTCAGGCCCATCTTCTCTTCAATGCCTGAGCACGTCACGCCATTGGCCTGCCACACACCATCCTGCTCCAGAAGCTTCGGTACCAGGAACAGAGACAGTCCCCGGGTTCCCGCTGGCGCGTCTGGCAAGCGGGCCAGCACCAGATGCAGGATATTTGCGGTCAGATCGTGGTCCCCGCCGCTAATGAAGATCTTCGTGCCACTGATCTTATATGCGGTCTCCGCGTCGTTTGGGTCGTGATGAGGCACCGCCTTTGTGGCAATCCGCCCGAGATCGCTGCCGGCTTGCGCCTCAGTCAGGCACATCGTGCTCAGCCACTCGCCGCTAACCAGCTTGTCGAGGTAACGCGCCTTGAGCCAGTCCGACCCATGCACCCGGACACATTCGGCCGCCCCCTCTGAAAGCCCCGGCGACATCAGCCAGGCGTGGTTCGCTGCTGCCAGCATCTCGACCAGAGCCACATTGAGGAGCTGAGGTAGGCCCTGCCCTCCATGCGATGGATCCGCGGCGAGCGCGGGCCAGCCTGCCGCCACGTAGTCCTGGTACGCGGCCGCGAAACCCTTCGGCATGCTCACCGCCCCGCCGCTGAACTGCACACCCTCGCGGTCGCCGGGAGCATTGAGCGGCGCCAGCCGGTCGGAGACGAAGCGCGCAGCCTCGTCTAGCACCTGCGCTGCGATCGAGGCATCCAGTTCTGCAAATGTCGGCATGCATGCCCAAGCAGATGGCGCGTCT
Source organism: Cupriavidus sp. 8B (assembly GCF_054589115.1). Lineage (NCBI taxonomy): Bacteria > Pseudomonadati > Pseudomonadota > Betaproteobacteria > Burkholderiales > Burkholderiaceae > Cupriavidus > Cupriavidus sp. 8B. Next base: position 63,518 of record NZ_BAAILO010000258.1, read on the forward strand.
AGCCATTCCTCGATGACGAAGCGCATATCACGCAAGGGGGCGGTATAGGTAAGCATGCTTATAAAATGTCGATTGCAGGGGCGGCGCTTAAATGACGCTGACTATGGGGCGCTGCGGCCCCGGTGGAAAAGTCGAGCGCAGCGCGAATCGGCACCACACCCCCTTGGGTGCGGCGCGGGCAAATCTGCTTCGGGCTAATCTCTGATCACACCCAGATGCGATGAATCGTCTCGATACAAGGCGTCTACCTGGGTCGCTCGATGCTTGAGGATCGCCCGCTGGTTTAACGTACCCTTGTCCGTAATCTCGCCCCGGTCCACCGAGGGCGGCTCGTCGACCAGAAGCAAGCTGTTGACGCGTGTGGCACTGCCGGTAGCGGACTGGTTAATCGTATGCAGCAATACGGAGAATGCGGACCTGACAGCCGGTGTGCTCAGCACATCACGTACCGACGCGTCCTCTGACAGGCCTGCAAGCCGACGGCAATCCGCTACACGTGGAAACACCAGCAGGCCGATAGCATCGCGGTCCGCACCCGCAACAACCACGTCCTGCACATAGGGCGCGCCGGCGGCGATAACACGTGCGCGCAGTGGGCCCACGCTGACAAAAGTACCTGAACTGAGCTTGAAGTCTTCCGCAATGCGCCCATCGAACATCAGACCAAGTTCGGGACGAGCCGGGTCATAAAGCCTCAGCGCGTCGCCGGTGCAGTAGTAACCCTCCTCGTCAAACGTCGCTTCGTTCGTTGCCCCCTCATGGCGCCAGTAGCCGCGCATGACATGAGGACCTCGAAGGCGTGCCTCATATTTGCCATCGACCGGCACCAGCTTAAGTTCGCAACCCGGTGCTGGCGTGCCAACATAGCCTGCCTGCATGATCGATGTCGTGGTAAAGAGGCTGCTAGGCGAGGTCTCGGTCATACCCAGGCCTGACATAATCCGAATGCGCTCGCCGCAATGGGCCTCCGTCACGCGCTCAAGCCGGTCCCACGCTTCCTGAGAGAGCCCAGCGCCCGCGAAGAAATAGAGATTCACGCGCGAGAAGAAGGTCTCGCGCAGGACAGAGTCCCGCTCCAGAGCGAGCCCGAGTTCCTCCCAGCCCTTCGGAACCGTAAGGTAGGCCGTGGGCGCAATCTCACGCAAGTTGCGCAGTGTTTCCTCGAACCGCCCGGAGACCGGTTTGCCATGATCAAGATACATCGTGCCACCGTTGTAGAGCACGATGCCAAAGTTATGGCTGCTACCGAAAGTATGGTTCCATGGCAACCAGTCAACGAGTACCGGAGGCGTCTTGGCGAACTCGGGGAAAGTCTGGCGCAGCATCTGCTGGTTACTGCACAACATCCCGTGCGTGGTCGGCACGGCCTTGGGCTCGCGGGTGGAGCCGGAAGTGAACAGGAATTTCGCGATGGTGTCCCAGCCCGTCGCTGCTTGCGCCTGATCAACGCTGGTGGGCTGCGTCCGCAGCAATTCTTCGAAAGCCGTAGCCCCGCGCCCGCGCAAGTTGCCGTCGCGGGTGACCACCTCCAGATCTGCCGGCACGACTGCGGAGATCGCCCTAGCGAAGGCCTCCCCGTCGGCAGCGTAGACAAGGCCGGGCGTCAGCACGGAGAACACATGGCGCAGCTTGCCGAAATCTGTCGAAATCAACGAGTACGGTGCGGAGACTGACGAGAACGGCACGCCGGCCCACATGGCGCCGAGCGTGAGTTGCAGGTGCTCCAGGTCGTTGTCGGAGAGGATTGCTAGCGGGCGCTGTTCGGACAGCCCGCGGTCCAGCAAGGACTGGCCGATCGAGCGTGCACGATCCAGCATCTGGGCATAGGTGATTGCAGTCCAGCCACCGTCGGCGCTACGCTGTGCGGCCAAGATCCGATCCGGGTGACGGATCGCGCCGGCCACCAGGCAGTCCGTCATTCGCAGCGGGTAATTCTGCAGCGCTTCGCTGGAGCGAAAGTGCCAGATGTCACCGTCTCTGGTCACAATGGCACCCGCATTCCCGACATCGACCGCGCGGTAGCGCGGGCCAGCAGCGCTGTTTGGTGCAATCGCCGGCGCCGTGCCAGGGGAAGGGTTGGCTTGTATCGTGACGTTGCTCACGTCCTGTCTCCTACCATTGGTGTGTCCCTCGGCCACGTTCGGCCTTGACCGAACTGGTCTCCGATTTTTAGTGCCGGCAGCGCTCAGATCGGATAGTGACGCGAACCGCTCTGGATCGTAATCCAGCGCAGTTCGGTAAACGCATCCACCGACGCCTTGCTGCCGAAACGGCCATAGCCGCTGCTCTTGACGCCACCGAATGGCATTTGCGCTTCGTCGTGCACGGTTGGTCCGTTGATGTGGCAAATGCCGGATTCGATGCGCTTGGCCACCTGCAGTGCCCGGGAAACGTCGCGGCTGAACACGGCGGCCGACAAGCCAAACTCGCTGTCGTTCGCTAGCTGGATGGCTTCCTCGTCGTTATCGAAGCGCACCACCGTCACCACCGGCCCGAATGACTCGTCTCGATAGAGCGCCATTTCCGGCGTGACGCCGTCGACAATCGCCGGTTGCATGATGACGCCGTCGCTGTGCAGCCCCACCGGCAACCTTGCGCCCTTGTCGCGCGCGTCTTGCACTAGCGCGCATACACGTTGCACGGCCTGCGAACTGATCATTGCACCAAGAACCGACGACGGGTCGGATGGATCTCCTGCGCGCAGCGTGCGGGCCTTGGCAGCGAGTCTTTCGACGAACTCATCGGCAATAGCCCGATGTACGATCACTCGCTCGGTCGACATGCAGATTTGGCCCTGATTAAAGAAGGCGCCAAAGGAGACTGCATCCACGGCCGCGTCAAGGTCTGCGTCGTCGAGCACCAGGACCGGAGATTTCCCCCCCAGTTCGAGCAGCGCAGGCTTAAGATGCTTTGCGGCATGCTGGGCAATGATGCGGCCCACGTGGGTCGATCCCGTGAAATTTACCCGCCGCACGGCCGGATGGGCGATCAGTGTCTCGACCACCTGCGCGGCGTCCTCGGGCGCATTCGTCACCACATTGACCACGCCATCGCCAAGCCCAGCTTCCTGCAGCGCGGCGCCAATCATGCGATGCAGGCCGGGACAGGCTTCAGCTGCCTTCAGTACGACGGTGTTGCCGCATGCCAGTGGCATCGCGAGGGCTCGGGTACCGAGGATCACCGGGGCATTCCATGGCGCGATTCCCAGTACCACGCCGCATGGTTGCCGCACAGCCAGAGCCAGGCTGCCAGGCACATCGGATGGAATGACGCTGCCATCGATCTGCGTCGTCATGGCAGCAGCCTCGCGCAGCATGTTGGCGGCCAGCATGACGTTAAACCCGATCCAGTTTGGCATCGCGCCGGTTTCCGCAGCACCGACGGCAATGAAGTCGGCGGTTCGCCTGTCCATCAGATCGGCGGCCGCGAGCAAGCGCTTGCGGCGCTCACCCGGCGCAAGCGCTGCCCACACAGGGAAAGCCACTGCTGCCGCATCCACCGCAGCAATCGCGTCGGCCGGCGTTGCTGCAGGGGCACGCGATACCACAGCGCCGGTAAGGGGATTGTGGCGCTCGAAAGTGGCACCGTTGGCTGCAGGCCGGTCTTGCCCGCCGATCAGCATGGTCAGCTCATTCATGACGTGAAGTCTCCTGGCGGGGCATGCGCGATGGGCATACCCCGCATCTCTTGGGGATCTTGTGTGAACCCAGCGCGCGCCGGCGCCGTCAGTCCCGCTTATAGGCCTGCAGGCCGGGCTTGATCGACTTGTCGTCAAGGAATTGCTTCAGACCCTGCTCACGCCCATGTTCGGGATCGCGCAATTGAGCTTGGTCGAGCTTCGCGTACAGGTAGTCCTCGCTCTGCTCCCAGGTCAGCTCACGGCAGCGTTTGAAGCCAAGCTTGGCCGCGCGCAGGACCACCGGATTCTTCTCCAGCAACTTCGCAGCCAACTCAAGTACGTGATCACGCAGGTGCGAGCGCGGTACGCTCTTGTTGACCAGCCCCATCGCCGCGGCCTGCTGGCCAGTGAAGGTATCGCCGGTCATGATGTAGTGAAGCGCCTGACGATGCCCAACCGTATCGGCCATGGCCTTGCTGACCAGGTTGCCCGGGGGGATGCCCCAGTTGATCTCTGACAGGCCGAACACGGCCTCGTCGGCGGCGATGGCGAGATCGCACGCTACCAGAGGCGAAAAACCGCCGCCGAAGCACCAGCCGTTGACCATCGCGATAGTCGGCTTGGAGTACATCCGTAGCAGCCGCCATTGCCACTGGGAGGCATCGCGACGAACCTTTTCCTGCAAGATTTCGGGGCCCGCGTCGATCTCGCGGAAGTACTCCTTCAGATCCATGCCTGCAGTCCATGCGTCGCCGGCGCCCGTCAGTACCAGCACCCTGGCATCGGCATCCAGCTCAACCGCCTCGAGCACCTGGACCATCTCGTTGTTCAACGTCGGGCTCATCGCATTGCGCTTCTCCGGGCGGTTGAACGTTACCCAAGCAATGCCCTCCACTACTTCGACCGTTACGGTCTTCCAGCGTCCCTCGTAATCCGCCATCTCTTCCTCCTATTCATGCTTCTCTGTTCATCAACAAATCAATTTAATATCAAGCTACCTGATATGGCAAGTAGAATATCATTGCTACCTCGAAAAACCTATCCTTAACCCGTCCTGGGTCGCCGATATTCGGAGGCGATCTCAAGCACCAAGACAGAGCGAGACAAATCAGAGCGATGAAGGGCCAGAATGTCACAGCATCCAAAGCACGCGCGATTGCAAAGAACGACAGAACTGCACTGGCGGGCGAGAAGGCGCCTGCCGCGCAGCCGCCCCGATTGGCCTACTTGATCGGACGCGCTGACCGGATCGTCAAGAAGCGCCTGGGTGAAGTGCTGGCCCAGCATGGCCTCAGCACGCCACAGTTCACGGCGCTCTCGGTATTGCATGCGCGTGGTCCGTCGTCGAACGCGCAATTGGCGGACCGCTCGCTAATCTCCCCGCAGGCAGCCAATGAAGTCGTAAAAACCATGGAAGCGCGCGACTGGATTGTCCGCCAGCCAGACCCCGCAAACGGTCGCATCGTGCTGCTCAGCCTGACCGAAACGGCGCGCGCGCTGCTAACGCAATGCGATGAGACGATTGAAGGGGTAGAGCGTGAAATGCTGGAAGGCATCGACACCGAGCATGCGGCACTCTTGTGTGCACTGCTGCAGCAGTGCACACGCAACCTTCGTTAGCGCTAGCGTGGACGAGCGCGTTGATGGCAATGCCTTCATTTTTTTGCTGAGTCCTTCAATCGAAGAGTCTGCGTATGCAGCACTACCTCCCAATACCGCTGCCCGGCCCGTGAGTCGTTGCGGGCGTGACCATATCGCCCGAGATCAGGCGGGAAAGCGCGAATGCCGCCCCCGCCGCTACCAAAGCAGGCAATGCGCCCACCAGTAGCAGGTCCTGCGCGGGCCATTGCATAGCCAGCAGCAAGCCGCCCGCAAGCGGCCCGACCACCGAGCCGATGCGACCGATGCCCAATCCCCAACCCATGCCGGTGGAGCGCATGAAGGTGGGATAGGTCCGAGTGGCTATCGCATGCATGCCAGCCTGCCCCCCTACGATGCCAGCGCCGGCTCCGGCTGTGGCAAGCAAAAGCATCAGCGCGTTGTCCAGCGAAACACCAATCAAGGCAATCGACATCGCACCCATCATAAAGAGCGCGGAGAGCACCCTCGCGGGGTTGCCGCGGTCGAGCACAGTGCCTAGGGTAATGCTTGTTACCGTGCCAACAATGTGCAGGACGGAGGTCGCATAAACGGATAACGAGGTCGACAGGCCCGCGCGCGCGAGCACGGTGGGCAGCCAACTCGCGAGAAAATAGATCTCGAGCAGGCAAGTAAAGTAGATTATCCAAATCAATAATGTGAATCGAGCACGGCCTTGGGCAAAGAGATGTGTCACCGTAAAGCCCGTCGCCTTTTCTTCGTTGACGATCCAGCGCGCCTGCGTGTCTCGCCCAAGGTCAGGGCAGACCCGTCGCATCAGGCTGGTAAGTTCAGCTCCTTTGCCCTCGCGCAGGGCGCAAAAACGGATCGACTCGGGCAGCGCAACCAGCGTGAGCACGGAGAGGGCCACAGATATCGCTCCGCCGATCTGGAACACGACCGGCCAACCGTGGCTCGTAAGCAGCGATCCCGCCACAAAGCCACCCAATGCCGACTCCATAGACAAACCGCAGGCAGTAACCATCACCACCAGCGCGCGTCGGCGGGAGGGACTGTACTCCGCGCACAACGCGAGCACATTTGGAATCAGCCCCCCCATCGCAATGCCGGCGACCGTCCGCACACCAATGAGTTCTGGCATCGTGTTCACATACGACGTCGCCCATGTCACGACGCCCGCGATGAACATGCAAGCGACGATGATCCTGCGGCGGCCGACATAGTCCGCCAAGCTGCCTAGCACGAGCGCACCAAACGCCATACCAACTAGCCCCGCTGAGAACGCGGGCGCGAATGTTGATGGCATCACACCCCACGTCTTGCTCATGGGCGGCACAACGTAACCCAGAGCCTGCGCATCGAAGCCGTCCGACATGAGACACAAAAAACAGAGGGCGAAAACGCGCCACTGAAAGCGACTGAGGGGCCGGGCATCGATCGCCTCGGACAGATTGTGAATCGAAGGGGATTTCAAGCGTGTCTCCTGTCGCCTTCTCTGCGGAAGGCCTTGATTTGTTCCGTAGCCGGGTCCTGAGTTCAACCGTCTTAGTAGGGAGGGCGAACGCCAGGTACCGGTATGCAAAAACAACTTCGGCTTGAAGTAGAAGTCGGGTCGGCCAATGCGCTGGTCCCCGGCGTGGACCTGTGCGCCACGGGCAGCCCCGGCCCGACTCCCAGTCTTCAGTGGCCACCGGGCCCGTCGGACAGTGGGCCGCCACGAAGGACAGGATCCTGACACCTTGCTGTTCGAATCTGATATGGAAGCTTGACACCGCAATATGAAGGTGCCGTTTTGTCGCGCTGACGCGTAGGTCCGTGACGCACGCTCCTCTGATAGCCTGATCAGCCATAGCAGATTCGGCATGCTCTAGGAGAACTCAGGCAGCCAGTTGCGCATCCGTTCGCCCAGCCTCCATGCGTTGTGCTTCCAGACGCCCGTAGATCACCGCCGCTCCGTCCATCGCCAGTAACTTCATTCTCTCGCCGGGGCTACCGTCGATGATCTCCTGCTGACCTTCAACCATCATGCGATCTTCCTCGAAAGCCTGAATGCCGAGCGTGGCAAAGAGATCCTTGTCCTCACGTGCCCTTTCCCACGGTCCGAAAGCCCAGAAGTAGCAAGTGGACGTCTCCGTGATCGGTGTTACCGCCTGACAGGTGAATTGGTCATACAACGGCGTTTCGCTAACTGTTCCATCCGGGAGACCAAGGGCTTTCGCACGTGCCAAAGCGCCTTCCGGATACATGGTGTGGCGCATGAGAAACACACCAGGGAGCAGGAAGTCATACCGCATGACCTGATCGCACATCAGCCCTGGCTCGAATCGATGCGCCAGGAACTGGACGACTGGCACGGAAGAAGCCAAGCGTTGAACCTGCACCCCATTGGGCAACGCGGAGACGGTTGGCCGCGCTGCGTCAATCGTCTTGGGGTTGTACCCTCGACCCGAAAGGAAACTATCCTTGTGCACAAAGGTCACGTGCGACAGGTCCAGTAGATTGTCGTTAACGAGCCGATAGTTCGCTTTGTAGTCCATTCGACCCGGCGCCAAGGCCCAGTCAGGATGATCGACGCCCACAAATGGCGGAATCTGGTCAACGTCAGCCTTTTCGGTTTCCCCCATCCACACCCACACTCCACTATGTCGCTCTGCGATCGGATACGAGCGCACGTTCATGGTCGGCGAAGCGCGCCCACCGAATGGAACTTCGGTGTTGCATCCTTTCGAGTCAAACTTGAGCCCGTGGTACATACAGCGGATCTGATCGCATTCGAGCCGTCCCAGCGACAGCGGTGCTAATCGGTGGCTACACCGGTCCGCCAGAGCAGCAAGCGATCCGTCGCTCTTGCGAAAGATCACCAGCTTTTCACTCAATAGAGTGAACGGGACAAGCTTCGCCTCGGGAAAATCCTGGGCCCAACCCACCATGTACCATGCGTCGCGAATAAACATGTTGCCTCCATATGCCGGCTCCACCACCTCGATTGCGTCATAAGGATGCTCGCGACGGCATGGCTTCACCACTGCGCCAAATATTTAGTTTGAGATCCTATATTATTGGTTGTTGCATCAGCGCGTCAACCACGTTTGGCGGCTAGTTCATAGGTGTATACACTAAGTGCTTCGCAGGATGATGAGATGCCTCTATAACGAATTTCTCGCCTATTCTCGGGTTTTATCCGCATCAGACAGCATGTCTCGCACATTGCGATGGGCACAGGAGGCCCTTCCCCACCACAGGACGCCGCTGCAGGTCCTTAGACCGATCTTAAAAAAGGCTATATCCTTCTATTTTTCTTTGAGATACGCCGCGCAGGAGCAGATCGCGTGCCGTCTTCCCACGCGGGCAGTGCCATAAGATGCTGTGCTGAGCCAAGGGCGCGGTCCACGTTGTCGCGACGTCAGGTGCAGCGACCCCTAGCGGCAGCCGGGGGGCATATGAAGGCACCCGTCGAGGACCGTATGGTTTGCGAGCATCCTGCAACTCGAGGTCTCTGCAACGCGTTGCCAATGCTGATTGCTGCGCGGAGAGCGACATCGCGACTGCTCGGCGCCAGCCGGCCAAGCGGATTGCAACGGCCGGAGCGATTGGTCTTGATGCGCAGCAATCAGATTGGCCGAAAACCCTGCCTGCAGGACGCTCAGCGAACCCGATGGATTCGCGAGGGGCGAAATGCGCCTCTCAGGTGACGCGATATGGTTCGGACCGCCAAGGATCCTGCCTCCAGGATTCTCGGCGGTTCCGACCAAGTGCAAAGAGGTTGCCCTCTCCAGATTACGTACGAAGCGAAGCTCAAACAGCGTTATTGGCTCTCAACGCATACTTCGCCACCATCTGCTTAACCTCACTGAACCGCTTCGGCTCGAACAAACAATCGAGCTCAACCCGTGGCGTCCCGATGCCCGGCTTCGTGGTTTGCACGCGCCAGACATTGCGCCGAGGATCGACTGCGAAAGTCATCCACAGCTCAAACAGCTCGTCGATCGAGGTGGTTCCCCATTCGTCGTAGGCCATGCCAGTGACGTAGCAAAAGGCGATCCTGTCCTTGGGGTCATACTCTGTCAGCCACCAGGTCGCAGACCCGGCAACGTCAAAGAGCTTGGCCACGACGAATCGGATCGCTCGCCTCGGCCTGCGCGCCGAGCGGGTACGCCGCCAATCGCAGCGGTCGTCGACGAAGCGCCCCGGAACACGGGAGATCCCGCACACATTGAATCTCACGCCATGACGCACAGAAATTCGCATGGATGAAATCTGCCGCAAGGTAGGACATCCGGAAATCAAACACACCGATTGTTCCGTCCCTGAGATGGATCACACGAATTCCAGGCTCGACCCACGTGGTCTTCCTCGGGCAATCCTCTTCAGGCCCGGGCAGATCGTCTGGCCTGCATACGGGACAACGATCAAGTGGAAGATCCCACTGTCGCGTCGGCACTTCTGCCTGGACAGCGGCCACCAGCCGAACACCGGTCACCTTGAATGCTTCTTCATGGTGGACAAAGCTAGCTTCAACGAACGCAACGAGATCCTGCATCGTCTCGATGTAGGTCACATCCCGATCACAGAAGACAAATTCTCAACCTGGAGACTGCGTGACGTCTTCGCCGAACTCAGGAATACACATGGGATAGTTGCATCCTGCCATCGCTTCCGCCACACGACCGGAACGAAATTGATGCGAGTGACGAAGAACCCGAAGCTTGTTCAGCTTCAGCTTGGACATACGAGTCTCAATACGACGATGAAGTATGTCCACCCCGATATCGACGAGATGCGGGATTTGGTTTCGTATCTGGAGCAGATGGAATGTTGACAGCTACGGGAGGTTCGGGCGCCCTCTCGTTTGGGAGGCGACCTGATGCGGGCGCTCTCACGATACCCTAGCGGGTAAATTTTGCCATTTTGGAGCGGGAGACGAGGCTCGAACTCGCGACCTCAACCTTGGCAAGGTTGCGCTCTACCAACTGAGCTACTCCCGCTTTTTGGCTCCCCGACCTGGGCTCGAACCAGGGACCTACGGATTAACAGTCCGGCGCTCTACCAACTGAGCTATCGGGGAACAAGTTCCGTTCTGAAACGGAGGCCGGATTGTACAACAGCCTTTTGCGTTTTTGAATAGTTTTTTTTGCGATGCGCGTGAATCGGATGCGATTGGCTTGCTCCTGGCTCGGCTGCGGCGCCTCCCGCAGCTACGGTCTCAGGCGCTGACGTGCCGCAAGTCGAGCACGCGCTGCGCCTTGCCGGTGGCGGTGGTCTTGATCTCGCCGGCATTCAGGACGCGCACGGCCGTGGAAACGCCGATCATCGTCTTCACCCGGTGCTGCAGCTCACGTGCCAGCTGGGCGCGCTCGCTATCGGCCAGCGAGGCGCAGATCTCCGAGCGCGCCTCCACCGACACGGACAGCGAATCCATATGTCCGTCGCGCGTGATGCACAGCTGGTAGTTGCCGCTGAGCCGGGCAATGCCGAGAATCAGCTCCTCGACCTGGCTCGGGAATACGTTGACGCCGCGAATGATCAGCATGTCGTCCGAGCGGCCCGTGATCTTCGCCAGCCTGCGCATCGACCGCGATGTCGGCGGCAGCAGCGCGGTAAGGTCGCGCGTGCGGTAGCGGATCATCGGCATGGCTTCCTTGGAGAGCGAGGTAAATACCAGTTCGCCCTGGCTGCCGTCGGGCAGCACTTCGCCGGTGACCGGATCGATGATCTCGGGATAGAAGTGGTCCTCCCAGACCACCGGGCCGTCCTTGCTTTCAATGCACTCGGACGCCACGCCCGGGCCCATGATCTCCGAGAGGCCGTAGATGTCGACAGCCTGGATGCCGGCCCGGGTCTCTATCTCGCCGCGCATGCCCTGCGTCCACGGCTCTGCGCCGAAGATGCCGATCTTCAGGGACGACTCCGCCGGGTTCATGCCCTGGCGTGCCATCTCGTCGATCAGGTTGAGCATGTACGAAGGCGTGACGAGAATGATCGACGGCTCGAAATCGCGGATCAACTGCACCTGTTTCTCGGTCTGGCCGCCGGACATCGGCACGACCATGCAGCCGAGCCGCTCCGCGCCGTAGTGGATGCCGAGGCCGCCTGTGAACAGGCCGTAGCCAAACGCGTTGTGCAGCGTGTCGCCACGACGGCCGCCCGCCGCACGGATCGAGCGCGCGGTCACGTTGGCCCAAGTGTCGATGTCTTTCGCGGTATAGCCCACCACGGTGGGCTTGCCGGTCGTGCCGCTCGATGCGTGCACGCGCACCACCTCGTCCTTGGGCACGGCAAACAGCCCGAACGGATAGTTGTCGCGCAGGTCTTGCTTGGACGTGGTGGGGAATTTCGCCAGGTCGGACAACTGGCGCAGGTCGTCCGGATGCACCCCGGCTGCGTCGAAAGCGCGGCGGTAGTGCGCCACGTTGTCATAGGCATGCCGCAGCGACCATTTGAGGCGCGCCAGTTGCAGCGCCTGGAGTTCGTCGCGGCTGGCTAGTTCGATGGCTTCGAGTTCACCCGGTTGAGGAATTGGCTGGACCACGGTTGTCTCCTGAGAATGACACGGCGAAATAGGATTGGACGGTGGCGGGAACGGGGGCGCCACGCAGCAGCCTGCCAACCTGGCCGTCGCGTCGACGGTCTTCGCCGTCATGCCGCGCCAGGTTGGCAACGTGCTGATCTATCGGTAGTTCGAGACCCGAAGCCGTCCGGATGCCTTGGCTTCGGCGGCAAGCCTCATGCAAACATCATGCGGGCTCGCGCTGCGGCACATGCCGCCGGCTTTGTACGACGCGGAAGCGGTTGGCGACAAACGCCGTATCGGCCAGACTCGCGTTGGCCGCGGGATTTGCGCCGGTGGCGTGGAAGTCCGAGAACGCTGCCGACTGGTTCACGAAGACGCCGCCCGTGAGGTTGACCGACAGCGCAACGCCACCGGACACCGCGGCCTCGTCAGCGGCATCGAGCACTTGTTCGTCCGTGCTGTAGACGGACAGCGTCAGCGCGCCGCGCGTGCGAGCGATGCGCGCGGCGAGTTCCAGGGAGTGCCGGGTGGAATCGGTGGCGATCACAAACGCTATCGGGCCGAACCATTCCTGCGTAAATGTCGCCTCGTCGCGATTGGCGTCGAGCTTCAGCAGGACCGGTGTGCTGACGCTTGCCTGCGGGTAGGCCGGATGCACCAGGCGCTGGCTGGCAAGGAGCGGCACGCCCAGCTTTGTTACCTGCTCGATCCGCTCGAGCACGCCCTTGTTCTGGATCGCGCCGATCAGCTCGACGGCCTTGGCGGGATCGGCCGTCAGCTTTTGCACGGCGTCGGCGATGGACTGGGCCACCACCTCGAACGGCACCGTGCCTTCGGCCGTCTTGATGCCATCGCGCGGCACGTAGATATTCTGCGGCGCGGTGCACATCTGGCCCGAGTAAAGCGCGAGGGAGAACGCGATGTTGCGCGACACCGCCTTCAGTTCATCCGCCGAGTCGATCACGATCTGGTTGACGCCCGCCTTCTCGGTATAGACCTGCGCCTGCAGCGCGTGCGCCTCCAGCCAGTCGCCGTTGGCGGTGCTGCCGGTGAAATCGATGAGCCGGATCTCGTCGCGCGTGGCCAGCGACTGCACCAGCGCGCCGTCGTTGGGCGCGGTAGCCAACAGGGTCACGACGTTCGGGTCGAAGCCGGCCTCCTCCAGCACCTGCCGCGCGATACGCACGGTGATGGCCAGCGGCAGGATCGCGGCGGGATGCGGCTTGACGATGACGGCATTGCCGGTGGCCAGATCCGCGAACAGGCCGGGGTAGCTGTTCCAGGTGGGAAACGTGCAGCAGCCGATCACCAGGCCGATCCCGCGCGGCACGACGGTGAAGCGCTTTTCCATGGCGAGCGGCGGATTCTTGCCTTGCGGCTTTTCCCAGTACGCCGTCTCCGGAATGTCGCGCATGGCATCCCACGCATAAGTGATTGCCTCGAGCGCGCGATCCTGCGCGTGCGGGCCTCCGGCCTGGAAGGCCATCATGAACGCCTGCCCGGTGGTGTGCATGACGCTGTGCGCGATCTCGAAGCTGGCCTGGTTCAGCCGCGCCAGGATCTCCATGCTCACGCCGACCCAGGCCTTCGGGCCGGCCTTGCGATATTGCACCTGCGCCGCTTGTGCCGCCGCGATCAGCGCGTCCGGCTCCGCGTTGGGATAGCCGATATTCAGCGCGAAGCCGAATGGCGAATGCTCCGTGCCAACCGTGCCATTGCTGCCGGCTTGATCGAGCGCAAAGGGCTGGCCGAGCTGCGCCTTGAATGCCGCTTCGCCGTCGGCGGCGGCGGTTTCGCCGTAGGTGCGCGGGCTGGGCATCTCATTGAAGGGGCTCCAGTAGCCTCGGGTCCGGATTGCGTCCAGGGCGTGGGCAAGTGTCTTCTCGTGTTTTTCAAACAGGGCGTGATTCATCGCGGGGCCGTATTTTTTAGAGGGTTGCGGTACTGCGCTTGCTGTGCGTCGATTTACCGTTCGTCGTAGCTCACGACAACCCGGTCGGAGACCGGATGGCATTGGCAGGTCAGCACGAAGCCGTCGTCGATCTCGTGCTGCTCCAGCGTGTAGTTCTTTTCCATCTTGACTTCGCCTTCCAGGACCTTGGCCCGGCACGTGCAGCACACGCCGCCCTTGCAGGCGTAGGGCAATGCAAGGCCCGCTTTCAGGCCGACGTCCAGCACGCTGACGCCCACATACGGCAGCCGCAGCTTGCGCTTCTTGCCGTCGATGATCAGCTCGAGATCCGCGGTCGGCGTGTCGTCGGTGATCTCGATGGGCGGCACGCCCGCTTGCGGCAACGGCGTGCCAAAGCGCTCCACGTGCACCTTCTCGGGTGGCACGCCGGCGGCCTTGAGCGCGGCCTCGGCGGCGTCCATCATCGGGCCGGGACCGCAGATGAAGGCTTCGTCGATCTCGGCCGCGGGCGTGAGCGTGGACAGGAAGGCCTGGCACTTCTCCTGATCCAGCACGCCGTTGAACAGCTCGACTTCCTGCAGGTCGTCGGACAGCACGTGATACAGCGAGAACCGGCTCATATAACGGTTCTTGAGGTCTTCGAGTTCTTCGGCAAACATGATCGCGTCGACGCTGCGGTTGCCGTACACCAGCGTGAAGCGGCTCGTCGGCTCCGTCTCCAGCGTGGTCTTGATGATCGCGAGCACGGGCGTGATGCCGGAGCCGCCCGAGAACGCCACATAGGACCGTGACAGATCGGCGTTCAGGTGCGTGAAGAAGCGGCCGTCGGGCGTCATCACTTCGATCTCGTGGCCGGGCTGCAGCGTGTCGAAGGCAAAATTGGAGAACCTGCCGCCGCGTACCCGCTTGATGCCGATGCGCAGCTCGCCATCCCGGTCATAGTCGGTGACGCCCACGCAGATCGAATACGACCGGCGGGTTTCCTCGCCATCGAGGTGCGCCTTGAGCGTGACGAATTGCCCTTGCGTGAAGCGGTACGCGTCGCGCAGGGCCTCGGGCACCTCGAACGAGACGGTCACCGCATCGGCGGTCTCGGGCCGTACCTCGCGGATACGCAGCGGATGAAATTGCGGAGTCGCCATGTTGTCGGTCCAGGTCAGTACGGTTCAGTACGGTTTGAAGTAGTCGAACGGCTCGCGGCAATCGATGCAGCGGTACAGTGCCTTGCAGGCCGTCGAGCCGAACTGCGCGAGGCGCTCGGTGTGCACGGAGCCGCATTGCGGGCATGCGGGCCTATCGTAGGCTGCCGTGCGCGGCACGAAGCGGATGGTCTTTTCTTGCGGCGCGTGGTCGGCGCCGCAGTTGCCCATCGGGGGCGCGATGCCGTACTGCCGCAGCTTGTCGCGTGCTTCGCTGGTCATCCAGTCGGTGGTCCAGGCGGGGGCTAGCACGGTGACAACGCGATGGGAAAGGATTCCGGCGGCGTTCAACGCCTGCTCGATATCCTCGGCAATCTGCGACATCGCCGGACATCCCGAATAGGTTGGCGTGATAACGACTTCGAGGGCGCCGTCGGCGCCATGGCGCACGTCCCGCAGGATGCCCAGTTCCCGAATCGACACCACCGGAATTTCCGGATCGGGTACGGCTTCGAGTACGGTCCAGGCGCGCTCCAGCATGGCGTCGGACTCCATCAGCATGTCGGCAGCGTTCATCTCGATCTACCAGGTGGCGCCGGGATGCTGGCGCGCAAGGCTCTGCATTTCAGAAAGCAGGTAGCCCATGTGTTCCGAGTGCTCGCCGTGCTTGCCGGTGGTGATGTGCTTCGCTTCGCTGGGCAGCGTGAGCGTTGCTTGCGCCACGGTGGCGGCGACGTCTGCCTGCCAGGCGGGCTCGAGGTCCGCCATCAGGGGGCCGATGCCGGCTGCCGCAACCGCGGCTTCCACCGCATCGGTCGCGAAGAACTCACGGGTGTACGGCATCAGGTAATCCAGTGCCCCCTGCGCGCGCCGGTGCGACTCCTCGGTGCCATCGCCAAAGCGGATCAACCAGTCGGCCGCGTGGGTCACGTGGTAGCGGGTTTCCTTCAGCGACTTGGCGGCGATGGCCGCCAGATCCGTGTCGGTGGACGATTGCAATGCCGTCCACAGGTGCCCCATCAACGCGGAATACAGGAAGTTGCGCGTGATCGTGACCGCATAGTCGCGCTCGGCGCGCGCCGTGCCGGCGAGCGGCCCGAAGTGGGGCAGCTCCACCAGGGTGTAGTTGGCGAACTCGCGCTCCTCGCGGAAGTAGGCATAGCTGTCTTCGGTTTTCCGCGTGCCCGTCAGCGCTTCGTCAAGGGTAGCTGCGTGCGAATACAGCAGGCGCGCCTGGCCGATCAGGTCCAGGCTGATGTTTGCCAGCGCAATGTCTTCCTCGAGCGCCGGGCCCTGGCTGCACCACTCGCTGTTGCGCTGGCCGAGGATGAGCGCATTGTCGGCAAGGCGCAGCACGTAGGACAAATGTTGGGGCGTGGTCATGTTCTGGGTCCCGGCTTACATGTGGTCGATTTCGGGCGGCAGCACGAAGAAAGTGGGATGGCGATAGATCTTGTCGCCAGCCGGCTCGAAGAACGACTCCTTGTCGGCCGGGTCGGACGCCGTGATCATGGCCGAGGGCACCACCCAGATGCTCACGCCTTCCTGCCGGCGCGTGTAGACGTCGCGCGCCATGCGCAGCGCGCCGCTGGCATCGGGCGCGTGCAGGCTGCCGCAATGCTTGTGGTCAAGGCCCTGCTTGCTACGCACGAATACTTCCCAGATTGGCCATTCCTTGTTCATCTTCGTCTCCTGTTCAAGCAGCTTGTTTGTGGGCGCGGACGGCTTGCTTCTCGGCGTAGGCCAGCGCGGCATCGCGCACCCAGGCGCCATCGTTGTGCGCTTTCACCCGGGTGGCGAGGCGCTCCTTGTTGCACGGGCCGTCGCCGTTCACCACGCGCCAGAATTCTTCCCAGTCGATCGCGCCGTAGTCGTGCGCACCGCGCGCCTCGTTCCACTTCAGGTCCGGATCGGGCAGGGTCACGCCAAGGATCTTGGCTTGCTCGACCGTCGCGTCCACAAACTTCTGGCGCAGGTCGTCGTTGGAGATCCGCTTGATGCCCCACTTGAACGACTGGCCGCTGTGGATGGAATCCTTGTCGCTGGGGCCGAACATCATCAGCACCGGCCACCACCAGCGGTTCACCGCCTGCTGCACCATGTCTTTCTGGGCCTGCGTGCCCTTCATCATCGACAGCAGCGCGTCGAAGCCCTGGCGCTGATGAAAGGACTCCTCCTTGCAGATGCGGATCATGGCGCGCGCGTACGGGCCGTAGGTGCAGCGGCACAGCGGGATCTGGTTCATGATCGCCGCGCCATCCACCAGCCAGCCGATCACGCCCACGTCCGCCCAGGTGGGCGTCGGGTAATTGAAGATGCTCGAATACTTGGCTTTGCCGGCGTGCAAGGCATCGACCAGCTGGTCGCGCGACACGCCCATTGTTTCAGCCGCGCTGTACAGGTAGAGGCCATGGCCGCCCTCATCCTGCACCTTGGCGAGCAGGATGGCCTTGCGCTTAAGGCTCGGCGCCCGGCTGATCCAGTTGCCCTCGGGCTGCATGCCGACGATTTCGGAATGCGCGTGCTGCGAGATCTGGCGGATCAGGGTCTTGCGGTACGCATCGGGCATCCAGTCCTGCGCCTCGATCTTGCCGTCAGCGTCCATCACCGCGTCGAAATGCGCCTGCTCCGGCGAGACGTCGGCTTGCACCGTTTCGAGCGGCTGGGCGTTGCCCGGGATATCAAGAGATTGGGTGTACATGGCAATTTCCTGTGAACCGATGCCGCAGTATATTTATAAACCGACCGTCCGGTTGATTTATTATTTAGATCGACATGCCAAAAGCAATAGCCACATAGGCTTACCCGGTGAGGAACTTGCTACCTGAAAGAAACGGCGTGATGAGCGAGGCATATTTGCCCTGGGATAGCCTCTCCTTCATGCAGCATTAGGCAGGACCACCTCCCTGCCAGGAATCCCGACGCACGGCCTGCTTCCCCCCTGATGCCGCACCCGGGCAGTAAAATGCAAATTTGCCCCCTGGGGAAGAAAGTGTGCGTAAAGCGCGAGCTTGCCGCGATTGGCATCGCAGCTGTCCTGTCTGCCACGCAGGTGGTGTGGGCTGCGGCCGACGCGCCGACCTTGTCCGAGACGCCGCCGTCGACCGAAGCGTCGCCACCGGCGGGTAGCGCGAACTGCTGGGAAACGCTCTGGTCTCGCCCGGATGCGAAAGTGCAGATGGAGGCAGACGGCGCCATGCCGATGTCTATTACGACGGTCCAGGATCCGCTAGAAAGTACGCCGGCGGGATGTCAGGCGATTATCCATATTCACTCGAAGAGCGCGCTTGCAGCGCTGATGGGGCCGCCAGTCATTGCGGATCAACGCGACCTGGTCAGCATCTCGCCGCTCGCCGCGCCATCGGCGATCCACATCGAAGTCCACTCAGAGATCAATGCGAGAGCGCGCTATGCCCGGCTCTATGGCGCATCGACAAGCATCGGCGAAGGTGTGATCAACTACGCGGGTGTCGATCTGCGCGAGGGCGCGATACTTGGCGGCGAGACGGTCAACTCCAGCGTTACGCTCAAGATCTATGCGCGAGGAACGGATGAGGAGGTGGGTGAACTGCGCGCCCCGCACGCCACGATCACCATCGGCTCGCGCCGCGTCGGACGGCGCCGCATCATTGAAACAGCGCTAGGCCGCAAGGAGTGCATACCGATCACTTACGAAAAGCGTTCCTCGCTTGGGCCGACGCAACTCGTCGATACGCTGATCATGACAACGCCTTCGGTCATGCAGATCACAGATTGGTATTGCCCAAGCGAGCGCTTCGTGCTGCGTACGGAAGTACGAGAGCAGGGCAAGGTTCAGCGGATCGATACGACGGCAATCATGCCGGTCGGCGCGGCACCCTGATTCCCGTTCGGGGACCAGGCAGGCAAGCCAGGCAGAACGCACAGCAGCGCTACATTGCCCTGGGCTGCAACATGGTCTGGGCGCCGGCCGGTTGCGAACCCGGTTTGCCGGAGACAAAAAAAGCCCGCCGGTCTGGCGGGCTGAGACTGCTGACAAAGTTGCGAACCATCCGGTTTGCTCCCCTCTCCCACTTGTGGGAGAGGGGTCGGGGGAGAGGGCGGGCGCTCGCATAGCGTGAGGACTTCCACTTCGTAGGGACTCCCGGGGGGGGG
>NZ_BAAILO010000258.1:82556-93187 GCF_054589115.1 Cupriavidus sp. 8B
AGATCGACCTTTGTCAGCAATCTGAGCCCGCTGGTCTGGCGGGCTTTCCCAGGCACACGGCACCAACTGCCGCGAGGCGAGACGGCTTAGGCCCCGGCAGTTGCCGGCGCAGCCTTCTTGGTATGTTTCTTATGCGACTTCTTCGCCTTCGAATCCGTCAGGTTGGCGCGCGAGCTCTTGTTTGCACCCTGGGTGTACGGGTCAAACTTGTCGCCGGCCTTGGCCCCGTCGGTATAGGGGTCGGCCTTGCCAGCCTTGGCGCCATCGGTGTACGGATCTGCTTTGCCAGCCTTGGCGCCCTGGGTGTAGGGATCGACCTTGCCGGTGCCTTGCGCCTGAGCGGCGATGGATGCTGCGCCAAGGCACAGCGCGAAAGCGGTAGCGACAATCTTCTTCATGACATTTCCTTGGAAGGCCACCGTCCGGGCAGCCGTGAAAACGCGAACATTGAGCCAACCTGACTGGCCAGCTCTCCACTAAACGAATCGTATTAAGCGTCCGTTGACTTGATATTCAAATTTCTCCCCCAAAAAATGGGGCAATTGCGGGCCGGACGTGGCCCCCCTTGTGCAGCCTTGGCAGACCCACATATCGACTATCGATGCCTGAACAATGCCGCCCTGCGCTCCAAAAACGCATTCATCCCCTCTTTCAGATCCTCCGTCGCAAACAGCGCATGCAACTGCCGGCGCTCGAACAGGATCCCCTCGGACAGCGATGACTCGTAGGCGCGGTTGACCGCCTCCTTCACCGCCATCATCGACGGCAATGAGAAGGCGGCAATGGTCCGCGCCACGGCCATCGCCTCGTCCATCAGCCGCTCAGCAGCCACCACCCGCGACGCAAGGCCGCTGCGCTCCGCCTCAGCCGCATCCATGTTGCGTGCCGTCATGCACATGTCCATGGCCTTCGCCTTGGAGATGGCGCGTGGCAGGCGTTGCGTGCCGCCCGCGCCGGGGATGACCGCAAGCTTCAGTTCCGGCAGGCCGAACACCGCGTTGTCCGCCGCGATCAGGATGTCGCAGGCCATGGCCAGCTCGCAGCCGCCGCCAAGCGCGTAGCCTGCCACCGCGGCGATGACCGGCTTGCGCACGTTGCGCAGCGTCTCCCAGTTGCGCGTGATGTAGTTGGACTTGAACACGTCCATATAGTCCCAGCCACGCATGGCAGCGATGTCGGCGCCGGCGGCAAAGGCCTTGTGGTTGCCGGTGATCACGATGGCGCCGATGCCGTCGTCTTCGTCGCAGGCCAGCAGTGCCAGGCCGAGCGCATCCATCAGCGCATCGTTGAGCGCGTTCATCTGCCGGGGACGATTGAGGCGGATCACGGCGACGCGGCCGACGATTTCCAGCAGGACCAGGTTCTCCTCCATCGCAGGTGTCTCTTCATGCACGCGCATTGGACTTACCCTCCCCTTGCCCGCTCTCGCGAAGTTGCTCCCGCAGCCTGAATTTCTGGATCTTGCCGGCCGGCGTCGACGGCAATGCGTCCTGCACGACCAGCCGCTCGGGGATGTACTGCGCCGCCATCTTCTGCGCTTTGAGGAAGTCCACCATCGCGGCCATGTCGAATGCGTGGCCGTCGCGCGTCACGACGAAGGCGCAGGCACGCTCGCCGAGGCGTTCGTCGGGATAGGCGACGATGGCCACCTGCGCGATGGCCGGGTGCCGGTACAGCACGGTTTCGATTTCCACCACGGGGATGTTCTCGCCGCCGCGGATGATGACGTCCTTGCTACGGCCGTCGATGCGGATGTAGCCGCGCGCGTCGATGCGGGCGAGGTCGCCGGTGTCGAACCAGCCGTCGGCGTCGGTGTCGTTCAGGTGCGCACAACGCAGGTAGCCGCCAAAGTTGGAGCAGGAGCGCACCAGCAGGCGGCCGGTGACGCCGGCCGGCAACGCCGCGCCCGCTACGTCGACCACGCGCACCGCCACGCCGGGCAACGGGCAACCGTCGGTGCTGGAGGCGCGCTCATCGTCATCCTCAAGCCGCGTGGTGGTCACCGCGCCCATTTCCGACATGCCCCAGGCGGAGATCACCTTGGCGCCCAGCGCGCCGCGCGCCTGCTCCACCAGTGCGCCGGGGATGGGCGCGCCGGCGCACAGGAAGGCGCGCAGCGTGGGCACGGCATCGCCGGTCTCGGTGACCGTGCGGGCCAGGTCGGTGAGGAACGGCGTGGAGGCCATGGTGAAGGTGACGCCTTCCTGCCGGATCAGCGCCACGGCCTTGCGCGGCTCCCAGGTGTCCTGCAGCACCACGCTCGCGCCCAGCATGACCGGCATCATCAGGCCGTACATGAAGCCGGTCTGGTGCGCCATGGGCGAGGCCATCAGGATCACGTCGCCCGCACCCAGGCGCAGGCGTTCGGCGTACGTGACGATGTTGGCCATGAGCGTGTTGGATGAATGCAGCACGCCCTTCGGCGCGCCGGTGGTGCCGGAGGTGTAGATGAGCTGGGTGATGTCGTCCGGGCCGGGGCGAGGGCCCGTAGCCGCGTCCTGCGTGCCGGCGCCGGCCAGCAACGTCTCGAATGCATTGGGCCCGGCGCCGCCGATCACGACCACGTGCTGCAGGTCAGGCAGCGCCTGGCGCAGGCCGTCGAACATGGCTTCGTAGTCAAACCCGCGAAAGCGCTTTGGAATCACCGCGACCTTGCTGCACGCATGCCTTAGCATGAACGACAGCTCACGCTCGCGCAGGATCGGCATCAGCGGATTGAGCACCGCGCCAAGGCGCGAGCAGGCGAGGTAGAGCGCGGTGAACTCCCACCAGTTGGGTAACTGGCAGGACACTACATCGTTGGCGCCAACGCCCAGCCTGGCGAGGCCCGCCGCGATGCGGCCGGCCCGCTCGGCCAGCTCCCGGTACGTCAGGCGCGTGGTCGCGGCGCTTTCCACCCGCAATGCGGTCAGCGCGACCTGGTCGGGGCAACGGGCCACGCAGTCGTCCAGCGCATCGTTGATGGTGCGCTCGGGCCAGAGCCCTTGCGCAACGCTGGCGGCGCGGCGCGGGGGCAGCAGGATGGCGTCGAATTCCATGGCGTGTCTCCTCGTTGTTGTCGTTTTGGTCAGGCTTGCTGTCTGGGCTTGCTGTCCGGGGCTTGCTGTCCGGGGCTTGCTCGCTGGCGATATCAGGCCGGCACCGCGTCCCGGCCCGCGCGGGTACGCGCGATGATGGTCTTCATGATCTGCGCCGTGCCGTCGCCGATCTGGAAGCCGAGCACATCGCGCAGGCGCTGCTCCAGCGGGCCGCGGTCGTAGCCGCCGTGGCCGAACGACAGCAGGCACTGGTGCACCACGTCGTAGGCCAGCTTTGGCGCCCACCATTTGCACATCGCGGCTTCGGCCGTGTGCGCCAGGTTGCGGTCCTTCAGCCAGAGCGTCTGCAGGCACAGCAGGCGCGCTGCAGTCACCTGCGTCTCGAAATCCGCCAGCGGATGGGATACGCCCTGGAAGGCGGCCAGCGGCTTGCCGAAGGCCTGGCGCTCGGCCACGTATTCCCAGGTTTCTTCCAGGCTCGCCTTGGCCACCGCCAGCACCTGCAGGCCGATCAGCGCGCGGGAGAAATCGAAGCCCTGCATCACCTGCACAAAGCCCTCGCCTTCCTTGCCGAGCAGATGGCTGACGGGCACGCGCACGTTCTCGAAGAAGATCGAGCCGCGCCCGATGGCCCGCTGGCCGTGGCAATCGAAGCGGTTGGTGGTGATGCCAGGCAGGTCCATTGGCACCAGCAGCGCCGAGACGCCGCGCGCACCCGCCGCAACAGCGCCGCTGCGCGCGAACACCACCGCGGCGTCGGCCTGGTCGGCGGCGGAGATGGAGGTCTTCTCGCCGTTGAGCACGTAGTGGTTGCCATCGCGCTCCATGCGCAGGCGCAGGTTGGCCGCGTCCGAGCCGCCGCGCGGCTCGGTCAGCGCGATGGCGAACAGGGCTTCGCCCTGCGTCAGGCGCTGCAGCCACGGGCGCGCGATCTCCGGAACCGCATGGTGCGCCAGGATCTGTCCGTTCAGCGAAGCCAGCAGGTTGATATAGGAAAGGCTCAGGTCGGCGCGGGCCACTTCTTCGTGGATCACGCCGGCCGCCAGGCAGCCCAGGCCCTGGCCGCCGTATTGCTCGGGCAGCTCGGGGGCGATAAAGCCCATCTGGCCCATTTCGCGCATCAGCGCGCGGTCAAGTTCGCGGGTGCGGTCGCGCTCCAGGAAGCCGGGCGCGATACGTTCGGTGGCGAAACGGCGGGCATGGTCGCCGAGCGCGACCAGGTCTTCGTCGAGATAGGGGTTCATGGCGTCTCCAGGATGTCTTGCCGCATGGCGCGCCGATGCGATGCGCCATGCGGCCGCGTTGCCTATGATGGCAACGGCGGCAACGGCGGCTTACTTCGCGTACTTGCGGAAATCGGGCTTGCGCTTTTCCTGGAAGGCGGTCACGCCCTCGCGCGATTCCTCGGTGTCGTAATAGAGCTTGAGCGCGTACATGCCCATGCCGGCGATGCCGCTCTGATGGGCCGTGTCCATGTTGAACGAGCGCTTGGCGATGGCCAGCGCGGTGGGGCTCTTCTCCATGATCTCGTCGCACCATTTCTGCACTTCGGCATCGAGCTGTTCATGGGGAACAACGGCGTTGACGAGGCCCATGGCGAGGGCTTCGGCGGCCGGATAGCGGCGGCACATGTACCAGATCTCCCGCGCTTTTTTCTCGCCGACAACGCGCGCCAGGAAAGCGGTGCCGTAGCCAGGATCGACCGAGCCGACCTTGGGGCCAACCTGCCCGAACACGGCCTTGTCGGAGGCGATGGTGAAGTCGCAGATCGTGCAGATGACATTGCCGCCGCCGATGGCGTAGCCTTGCACGCGGGCGATGACGGGCTTGGGCACGTCGCGGATAGCGTTGTGCAGCTCTTCCATCGGCAAGCCGATGGTGCCGCGGCCATCGTACTGGCCTTCATGCGCGGACTGGTCGCCGCCGGTGCAGAAGGCTTTTTCGCCGGCGCCGGCGAGCACGATGGCGCCGATCTCCCGGTCGTAGCCCGCGCGGTTGATGGCATGGATCAGTTCGTCGCAGGTGCGCCCGCGAAAGGCATTCATCTTCTCCGGGCGGTTGATGGTGATCCAGGCCGCGCCGTTGCGCACTTCGTAGAGGATGTCTTCGTAGTTCATGGTCTTTGTCTCCGTTGTCGTCGGTATCGCTGCAATCGCTCCAATTGCTGCAGTTGCATTCAGCCGTTCATGGTCAGGCCGCCCGACACGCTCAGCACCTGGCCGGTGATAAACGCCGCGTCGTCGCTGGCAAAGAACAGGATCGCGCCGGGCAGGTCCTCCGGCTGGCCGATGCGGCCCAGCGGGATCGAGCGGGTGAAGGCCTCGATCAGCTTTTCCGGGTTGCCGGCACCTTGCTTGTAATCCTCGAACAATGCGGTATCGGTCGGGCCGGGGCATACCACGTTGACGGTGATGCCGTGGCGGGCGTGCTCGCGCGCGATGGTCTTGGAGAACGCCACCAGGCCGCCCTTGCAGGCCGCGTAGACCGCCTCGCCGGACGAGCCCACCCGCGCCGCGTCGGAGGCGATGTTGACGATGCGCCCGCGCTTGCGCTCCACCATGCCGGGCAGTACCGCGTGGTGCATGTGCAGCGCGCCGGTCAGGTTGATGGCGATCAGGCGGTCCCATTGCGCCGGCTCGGTCTTGGTGAACGGCTTGAACACGTCCCAGCCTGCGTTGTTGACCAGCACATCGATGGGGCCGAGCTGGCTGGTGGTGGCCGCCACGGCGGCATCCACGCTGGCGCGGTCCGTGATGTCGCACTGGAACGCCTCGGCGCGGCCGCCGTCTTCGCGGATGCGGGCGGCTACCTGCTGCGCTGCCGCCAGGTTCAGGTCGAGCACGGCCACGGCGGCGCCCTCGCGCGCAAAGCGCCGGCAGGCTGCCCCGCCGATGCCGCCACCACCACCGGTCACGATGACCGTCTTGCCTTCAAGTCTTTGCACAGTGTTCTCCTTTCGTGGTCCAGGGTGCTATCGTGCGGCTGATGCGTCGCGCTCCAGCGATTAAATATGTAAATATATTGACGTATACTAGGCTGGCAGCTGGACCAATGCAAGTGTGGCTACTCAGGAATTTATGATGGTTAACCCCGATTTTGATGATGATCTTGCCCCGGCGGCACGCATGGAAATGGCAAACAGGTTGTTCTTTCGCCTGTACCAATGTGCAAATATGTTGCATAAAACGGGGTCGAGGGCGGTCGAGGCCGAAGGCCTGACGACGCAGCAGTGGGCCGTGCTGGGCGCGCTGTCGCGGCCACAGGCGGCCGATGGCATGAGCGTGGGAGACCTGGCGCGCTACCTGATGGTGAGCCGGCAGAACCTGTCGGGGCTGATCAGCCGCATGGAGCGCGACGGCCACCTGAGCATGGCGCCCGACGGGCGCGACCGGCGCTCGCGGCTGGTCACCATGACGGAGACCGGGCGCCATGTGTGGCTGCGCCTGGCCCAGCCCAAGATCCGGGATTACTACGAGCGAGCGCTGACCGATTTTTCAACCAGCGACATTACCCACACGCTGCACTACCTGCTCAAGCTGCTGGAGAACATGAAGGGGCTGGATGCCGAAGGCCCCGCGGGGGAGGATGCGCGAGAGTGAGGAGTCGCGCGTGAGGGGCGACGCAAGCCGGCTGCCAGAGCCGGCTTGCGCTATTGCGCTATTACGTTATTGCACTGTGGCCTTATTCAGCCTTGATGCCGCGCGCGCGAATCAGTTCGGCCCAGCCCGCGGTTTCCTGGCGGATGCGCGTGGCGAGCGCATCGGGCGTGCCGGCAGCCGGCTCCATGCCCTGCCGCGCCAGTTCCTCACGCAAAGCCTTGCCGCCGAAGACTTCGCGCACATCGGCATGGAGCGCGTCCACCACCGGGGCCGGCGTGGCGTGCGGCACCAGCAGCGCGTACCACGAGCTGACCTCGATGCCGCGCACGCCCTGCTCCGCCAGCGACGGAATCGCGGGCGCGGCGGGCGAGCGCGTGGCCTGGGTCACAGCCAGCGCGCGCAACGCGCCGGAGCGGATAAACGGCGCCAGCGTGGGCAGCGTGCCGAACAGGATCGGCACCTGCCCGCCCACCACATCGTTGAGCGCCTGCGTGGTGCCTTTGTAAGGCACATGCAGCAGCGCGATGCCGGTCTGCTGGCGGAACAGCTCGCCGGCCAGGTGCAGGCCGCTGCCTACGCCGGGGCTGGCATAGCCAAGCGGCGGATTGGCGCGCTGGGCCAGCGCCACCAGTTCCTGCACGGTGTTGGCGCGCACGGAAGGATGCACCGCCAGCACATTGGGCGAGCTCGCCAGCAGCGAGACGGGGCGGAAGTCCCGCTCCACGTTGTAGGACAGCGCCGGGAACAGCGTGGGGTTGATGGTCAGGTTGCCGGCGGGCGCCACCAGCAAGGTGCAGCCGTCGCCCGCCGCGCGGCGCACCGCGTCGATGCCGATATTGCCGTTGGCCCCGGGCTTGTTTTCCACCACCACGGTAAGCCCACGGCGCTGGTGCAAACCCTGCGCGAGCGTGCGCGCGAGCAGGTCGGCCGGGCCGGCTGCCGGAAATGGCACAACGATGCGCAGCGCGCTGCAGGCGGAGACGGGTTGCGCGGCCCGGGCCACCGGTGCCGCGCCAACCCACAGGCTGGCGAGCGCGAGGCAGGCAATGGCAGGCCCGCGCAGGGCACGCCTGATGTTGGTTTCGGACTTCGGATGTCGCACTGGGGGCCTGCTAGGGGGTTGGCGTAATGAGAGTGATCTCCTGGCTTATGTTTCATATATAAAACCAAAGATCGCTATTGAAACAAAAGGAAATATAGCCGGTCCTCTTAGGGAATGAGACTAGGGTAATCCCTTGGTTTTTGGGTGCGCAGGTATCGCGCCTACACTGAAGACGCCACCCTGTCAGGCGCACGCCGTCCATGCCGCATCCGCGGCACGCGAACACCGCTGCAACGGGGGCAAGAAAGGAGGCTGCCGTGCAAGGCTTCCAGCTCACCCTGTTCACCATCGAAAACCGCCGCCATCACGGCAAGCAGCTATCCCACTGGCTGCTGCAAATCCTGCGCGAACTGCAGATCCGCGGCGCCACGCATATGGTGGCGGCTGAAGGCATCGGCCATGACCGCCGCTTTCATACCTGGCATTTCCTGGAGCTGGCCGACCGGCCGGAGGAGATCACCGTGATTGCCACGGAGGAGGAAGTGCAGCGGCTGTTCGACCGCCTCGCCCTGGAAGACATCCAGGTGTTCTACGCCAAGACGCCGGTGGAGTTCGGCTTCCTGGGGAAAAGCAGCGCGCCAGGGGCGCAGAGCCCCTGACCTGGCCGGCAGCGCGGCCAGTGCGCCCCGTCAACCTTCGTCAATCCATGCTGGCCGCCACGCTGGTGCTGGTGCTGCCACGCAGCGTGGCCTCCGGCAAACGCGCGACCAGGAAGGGCGCCACCAGCGACACGGCGGCGCTGAGCAGGAACAAGGTGCGGAACGCCACCTCGGCCGCCGCGCGCACCGCACCCGCATCGGCCGTATCGCCGCCCACCATGGCGCGGTGGAACATGCTCATCAGGATGTCCTCGCCGCCGGCCAGCTCCGCCGCGCCCATGCCGCTGTGGCGCAGCAGCGCTATCAGCACCGTAGTCAGCACTGCCACGCCGACGGCACCGCCGAGCATGCGCGAGAAGGCGGTCAGCGCCGTGGCCACGCCTACCTGGTGCGCGGGCACCGCGTTCTGCGTGGCGACCAGCCCGCTGGGCAACTGCAGCCCGATGGCCAGGCCGAGGATCACCATCACCAGCGCGGTCAACACTACCGCATGCGGATCGACGAACGCCAGTGCGACGATCGCCAACGGCGCGACCAGCGAGCCCACCAGCTGCAGTGGCTTATAGCGGCCGCTCCAAGACATCAAGCGGCCCGAGAAGAACGCGCCGAACGGGATGGCCAGCGTCAGCGGCACCAGCCGCAGCGCGGCGGTGTCGGCCTGCACGCCGCCCACCACCTGGAAACGCAGCGGCAACAGCACGGACATGGCGATCAACTGGAAAAAGCACAGAAACAGCGTGATGCAGCAGATCGTGACCGTCGGCACGCGCAGCATGGCCAGCGGGATCATCGGATCGGCTACCCGGCGCTCCTGCCATACGAACAGCACCATGGCCACCAGCCCGGCCACCAGCAGGCCAAGCGTCTGCGGCGTGGCAGCCGACTGCCCCTGCCCGAGCCGGGTCAGGAAGACCAGCACGCCGGTCAGGCCGCCACCGAACAGCAGCGCGCCAAGGTAGTCGATGCGATGGCGCCGCCCGCCCGCAGGCAGGTGCTTGAGCGCGCGGCGCACCACCAGCAGCGCGATCAGCGCCAGCGGCAGGTTGATCCAGAAAATCCAGCGCCACGACAGGTAGTGCGCCAGGTAGCCACCGATCACCGGACCCGCCATGCTGGCCACGGCCCATACCCCGCTCACATAGCCCTGGTAGCGGCCACGGTCACGCAGCGGCACCACATCGGCGATCGTGGCTTGCGACACCGAGATCAGGCCCCCGCCGCCCAGCCCTTGCAGGATGCGCGCGATGATCAGTTGCGGCATGGTCTGCGCCAGCGCGCAAGCCACCGAGGCCAGGAAGAACAGCACGATGGCAAACGACAGCACGGAGCGCCGCCCGAGCAGGTCGGACAATTTGCCGTAGATCGGCGTCACCACCGTGGAGGCCACCAGGTAGGCCGAGACCACCCAGGCCATTTCTTCAAAACCGTTGAGCTGG
Source organism: Cupriavidus sp. 8B (assembly GCF_054589115.1). Lineage (NCBI taxonomy): Bacteria > Pseudomonadati > Pseudomonadota > Betaproteobacteria > Burkholderiales > Burkholderiaceae > Cupriavidus > Cupriavidus sp. 8B. The sequence goes on from NZ_BAAILO010000258.1 coordinate 92,331, forward strand.
AGCGCGATCTCCGGCAGCACCACGGCCACGATCGATTGCTCCAGCGCCCCCAGCAGGATGGCCAGCATCAGCCCGAAGATGACCTGCATCACCGGCACCGGCGGCACCGCCGGCGGGCCGGATGCTGCGTTGCCAGTCTTGCCGGCATGGTCTGCCGCCGAGAAGGAATCGGACGTGACGGAAGCGATCGCGGTCGCTGGGGGCTGGGGGGAGGATGGCGGAGCTGAAGCTGCCGGAAACGGCGACATGGAGACGGCGGTCATGGGCTGGAGGGAGAGAGAACGCACGGCGTGGGACATGGAGTGCAATGCCGCCGCAAACGGGCCGCATCGCTCCTGTCTGTTTTTGTATACAAGGGCGCTATTGTAGGCCTAAGCCTTCCGCCTTGCAGCCGCCCCCGGCTGGCTTGCCGGGCTCCGAACCTGAACGCTGCTGCGTCGCGCTAATGGCGACGCAGCCGGACTCAAAAGGATTCCCAGTCGCCGCCTGCCACGGCCAGGCTGCCGGCAGCCGGCGTGCGCGCGGCACGGCGCGCCGCTGGCGCTGCCACCGCAACTGGCCTGGCCAGGCGGGCGGCGGGCAGCGATTTGGACGACAACACGGGCTCGCGGACCTGACGCACCACCGGTGCGCGGGCCTTGCTGGGCAGCACGGGCTCGCGGCCGGTGCGCACGGTACCGGCACGCGGCGCCGCGGCGGCCGGGCGAGCCGCCGGCTTGGCGGCGGTTGCCGATGCCACTCGCGCGGCCGGTGCGGCAGGTGCGGCAGGTGCGGCCTGGACTGCACGAGCGGCCGGTGCCGCGGGCTTGGCCAAGGCCGGGCGAGCCGTCGCCTGGCGGGCCGGGGGGGGGGGGTGG